>JBGQMP010000234.1:0-3128 GCA_041500685.1 Thermodesulfovibrionia bacterium
CAGAGAAGTATGCAGACAGCTAAAACAGTCAGAGAATTGGCAGAAGGACTTGGTGTCAGAAAGGTATTCGTTGTAGCAAATAAGATAAGAAATATTGATGATTTGAACTTCATAAGAGAGAACATTGAGGGCATGGAAATTGTAGGTTTCCTTCGATTTAATGAGGCGATAATGACTGCGGATATCAAAGGTTCCTCACCCTATATGCATTCGCCTGAGAGCGTCAGTGAGGTAAGAGAGATTAAAAAGGCGATCGAGAAGTCATTAGGTCAATAAATTCTTCCGACCATGAAAAAATTATTGAGAAAGAAAGTCCTTGAAAAAAGGGGTTCCATCCTCCCTTCCGAAAAAAAACAGAAGGATGTTCTTATAATGCGGAGACTCTTCAACCTCCAGGAGTTCAAGAAAGCTAAGGCAATACTTTTCTATGCTTCCTTCAGGACAGAAGTCACTACCATCAACATGATAGAAGAGTCCCTTAAAATGGGGAAAACCGTTTTGCTTCCAAAGGTAGATAAAGTAAGACATCGACTCAGATTATATGAAATAAAGTATCTCAAGGAATTATCCCCTGGGCATATGGGAATACCAGAACCGTTTTTACCTGACACAAGGTTAAAGGAAATAAATGATGTTGACCTTGTTATTATTCCGGGAGTAGGTTTTGACTACTCAGGTAATCGGCTCGGATATGGAGCAGGTTATTATGATATTCTCCTTTCTGATAGAAAGAGGAATACCCCATTAGTTGCCTTGGCATATAACGAGCAAATTCTTGATTCAATCCCATCAGAAATGCATGATGTGAAAGTAGATGTCATTGTAACAGACGAGCTGGTAATAAAGATTACGTGAAATTAAGGGTGCTGTCATGTTATTGCTTTTTTTGACACAGAATTTATATAAGTGCTAAAATTCGAAAACCGGAGGGTACGGTCTGTTGTCATGGATCTCAAAAAAATAGAAAAAGGAGTCCGGCTCATACTCGAGGGTATCGGCGAAGATCCTGAGAGGGCAGGGCTTAAGGATACCCCGCGCCGAGTTGCCAGAATGTATGAAGAGATATTTGCAGGGCTTAAGACGCCTTCAGAAGAGATACTTTCCTATATCGAAGGTGAGAGCCATGACGAAATGGTGCTGCTGAAAGACATCCCTTTTTATTCTGTTTGTGAACATCACTTACTTCCTTTTATCGGAAAAGCCCACGTGGCGTATATTCCATCAGGCGGAAAAATTGTCGGCCTGAGCGAGCTTGTAAAGGCAGTTGAAATTCTTGCGAATAGACCGCAAGTACAGGAACGACTAACAACACAGCTTGTTGATTTAATCATGGAAAGGCTTAAACCCAAAGGTGCCATGGTAATTATCGATGCAGAACATCTCTGTATGAGCATGAGAGGTGTAAAAAAACCGGGTTCAAGGACCGTTACATCAGCAGTAAGGGGTATATTCAGGACAAAACAATCTACAAGGCAAGAATTACTGGAACTTATTAAGAAAAAGGATTAGGGATTAGGATCTGGGGATTATTATATAAAACTCACTATCCCCTAAACCCTGAATACTATGATAAAGGAGGGGGGTATCATGGCAGCAACACTCATTAAAGGTTCTGAAATAGCGAAGCAGATAAGGGAAGAACTAAAACAGGAAGTGGCCCAATTAAATGCAACCCACAATCTCGTCCCTGGGTTGGCTACAATCCTTGTCGGTGAAGACGAGGCATCAAAAGTATATGTAGGGCAAAAGGAAAAGGCATGTAGGGAATTGGGTATTCATTCTGAAAGGATTAACCTCCCTGGTAATACAACCGAGGCAGACCTCTTGACCCTCATCGAGAAACTTAATAAAGACGGCAGGATTCATGGCATACTCGTGCAGTTGCCATTACCAAAGCATATTAATGAAACCAATGTCCTTTACGCAATCGATCCCAAAAAGGATGTAGATGGGTTTCATCCAATCAATGTTGGTAAACTGATGCTCGGAGAACCTTCTTTTATTCCCTGCACTCCTCACGGGATACAGGAACTTTTAATCAGGACTGGTGTGGACACAGATGGTGCTGAAGTAGTAGTTGTTGGAAGAAGCAATATCGTAGGAAAGCCAATTGCCAATATGCTACTTCAGAAGAAGAAGGGGGCAAATGCCACTGTTACAATATGTCATACCGGTACAAAAAACCTTACCTTCCATACCAGACGGGCGGATATCCTGATTGTAGCTGCTGGTAAACCAAAAACCATCACTGCGGATATGGTGAAAGAAGGTGTGGTAGTTATTGACGTTGGTGTTAACAGGCTGGAAACCGGATTAGTGGGTGATGTGGATTTTGAAGCTGTTAAGGAAAAGGCAAAAGCAATAACGCCAGTCCCAGGAGGTGTAGGTCCGATGACAATATCGATGCTTATGTACAACACGGTCGAGGCTGCTAAGATGCAGGCGGGGATAAAATAAAACTTTTTTTACCCATGTGAATTTTATCGAGTATAATATTTACGAAAAAGTATAAAAACAGCAGCTCATCTTTCTAAAAAGATAAAGACATTTCTTTAAAAAGGCTATCTGGAGGATTGAATGAGTCCTAAA
This sequence comes from Thermodesulfovibrionia bacterium, assembly GCA_041500685.1. Taxonomy (GTDB): domain Bacteria; phylum Nitrospirota; class Thermodesulfovibrionia; order Thermodesulfovibrionales; family SM23-35; genus DASPRG01. The sequence continues at coordinate 2,590 of JBGQMP010000234.1, forward strand.
TTCGTGCCCCCCTGTCAGGCAGCATGTCCTATTCACACAGATGTACGCGGTTATGTTTCTGCAATTGAAAAAGGTGACGTAGAGACGGCAATCAGAATTAACCGTCTGGTAAATCCCCTTCCAGCAATTTGTGGCAGGATTTGCCCCAAGCCATGCGAAAGAGTGTGCAGGCGTGGACAGGTTGACGAACCGATTGCAATCGCAATGTTAAAGCGCTTTGCAGCAGATAACACGAAAGGGCTAAAACTCCTTCAGGGGCCAGAGCGGCTCTACGATGAAAAAGTTGCTGTCATAGGGGGTGGACCATCTGGCCTTGCTTCAGCCCACGACCTTGCCCTACTTGGCTACAAAGTTACTATTTTTGATGCACAGAACAAACTCGGCGGAATGCTCATTGAAGGTATTCCTGAGTATAGACTTCCCAAAGACGTCGTTCAGGAAGAAATTGATATTATCTTTTCCCTCGGTGTTGGAGTCAAGACCGGTTTATATCTCGGTCAAGACTTTACCATTGAGGGACTTCTGAAAGATTTTCAGGC
>JBGQMP010000235.1:0-3113 GCA_041500685.1 Thermodesulfovibrionia bacterium
AGGGAGGGGAAGCCTATATCGTTGATAATCTGGGGACTTCCCGTATAACAAAAGGTTATTTTCAAGATACAGGATATTTTAAATGGGCTTTTCTAAAGGAAAATAAGAATAGAACTTATGTGGGTGAGATTACAAGGGATAGCGAGCGATATCCTGAGAAACTTGTCATGATCTTAGCCGCACCAATTTATGAGGAATCTATTGATGAGGCCCATCCAATGCCTACAGGACGTTTCTCCGGAGTGATTCTATTTACTTTAGATGTCACCTACTCAGTCAGAAAGGCTATCAAAGATATTAAATCAGGGAAGACTGGATATGCCTGGGCTATAGATAACAAAGGCGTATTTCTTTATCATCCCAAAAAGGAATTTATCGGAGAAGATGCCTTTAAGGCCCGTGCTACCAGAAAACCCAAGATTTCCTTTACCCAGATTAACATAATTCAAAAGGAAAAGATGCTTAAAGGTGAAGAAGGAACCGGGTGGTATATCTCCGGCTGGCACGGGGATATAGAAACCGAGATGAAAAAATTGATTGCCTATGCCCCCGTTTATTTAATCTCAGGGCAAGATCGTAACTGGTCGATAGCTGTGGTAGCGCCCATGAGCGAGGTTGAGGGGGTAATACATTTTGTTTATACCCGCCAGTTTTATATTCAGGGTGTCATTATCTTTGTTATTATTTTTGGCAGCGTATATGTAATAAATTTTGAGAGACGCTGGGCCAAGACACTGGAAGAAGAGGTAACAAAGAAAACGGAAGATCTGAAAAAATCACTCGACAAACTGGAAAAATCAGAAGAAAAATACAGAACCCTCGTAGAAAGCGCAGAGGACTTGATCTTTACCGTGGATGAAAAAGGAGAGTACCTATCCATGAATAGATGTGCCGCCCGTTTCTTTGGAGGACATCCGGAGGATCTAATCGGCAAAAATATGCATGCTATTTTTTCTAAAGAGAGTGCGGAGTTGCAGATGGGTTTTGTCAGGCAGGTATTCAATACAGGAAAGAGCGTAAATGTAAAATATCCAGTAGAAATTGGGAAGAGTGAATATTGGCTTACCAGCAACTTCGTGGGTCTTAAGAATGAAAATGATAAGGTATTTACTGTTCTGGGGATTTCAAGGGATATTACAGAGAGAAAGAAGATTGAAGATGAACAGATGTACAATACAGAAAGGCTGGCATCTCTGGGAAAGTTGACTGCCGGTGTTGCTCATGAGATCAATAACCCGGTGGCGATAATCCTTGGTTTTGCCGATAGTCTCTTGGAGAGGGTGGAACCTGGTAGCAAGGAATATGAAATGCTTAAAGCCATTGAGAGGCAGGGGCTTAATAGTAAAAGAATTGTTGAAAACCTTCTGGGCTTTGCCAGATATCCAGAGAAAACTGAATATTGTACTGATGTCAATGAAGGCCTTGAAAGTGTGGTTTCTGTGGTTGAGAATATCCTGGTTACAAAAAAGATCACTTTAGAGAAGAACCTTGCAGAAGATTTACCAAGAGTAAGGGGAGACTCAGGGCATTTACAGCAGGTCTTTATGAATTTAATCACCAATGCTGTTGCCGCAATGGAAGGAGGAGGGGTTTTGACTATTTCTACCAGACTTAATGAGCCTGGTAACAGAGTAGAGATACTTTTCAAGGATACAGGGTATGGTATTAAAAGGGAATACAGAGACAAGATATTTGAGGCCTTTTTTACCACGAAAAGGGTAAGAGAAGGGACAGGATTGGGACTTTCGGTCTGTCATGGTATAGTGACCAGGTATGGTGGAGAAATAACCTTCGAGACAGTGGCTGAAGAGGAGGACAGGGAGAGGAAAGGTACTACCTTTACTGTGTCTCTGCCCGTTGTTCCTTTGGGAACTGAAAAGTGCTATGGTCAAGCTTAATTTATATAATCCCCTCTTTCCCCTTTTTTCCGCACTCAGGCGGATTCGCCGAGGCGAAAGCAAAGGGGTGAGGGGGGATTTGAAGGGGAGGTAAGATGGCACAGATTTTAATTGTGGACGATGAAGTGGATATGCTCGCCCTTCTTGCTATGATCATTACTGAAAAGACTAATCACAAGGCAACAACCACTAATAATCCTTTAGAGGCACCTAAGTTGATTAAAGAAGGGGCTTTCGATTTACTGATTGCTGATCTCAAGATGCCGGGTATGGATGGCATAGAACTCATTGATGAGGTTAGAAAGATAGATAAATCTATCCCCATACTTATCATTACCGCATATGGCTCTATAGAATCGGCAGAAGAGGCTATTCATAAAGGTGCCTATGATTACATCACCAAGCCCTTCCGTAAAGAGCAGATACTGATTGCTATTAATAGGGCATTAGAATGGAAAAAGATGAAAAGGGAGATTGATCACTTAAAAGGGGAAAAATAACTGTAGTAGCAATTATTTCATGCATAATAGAGAGTTAAAGAGATATAACGCCACGCTGACCTTGCCTTGCCCCTCTTCTATGAGCTTCCATTATGCTGCACGCCATGTGGCAGGGACGGAGGGCTGAAAAGCTACAACACGCAGAAGGAGTCTTAGAACATGGGAAGATATAAAAAGATACTCGTTGCAGTTGACGGCTCAGAATCCAGCATGCATGCATTAAGGGAATCCTTCAAGCTCGCTAAAAACGAGCAGAGTTGGATAACCGTGGTATCTGTTGCCCCTCCTTATGAAGGAGACTTAGCAATGACGGCTATTGGAAATATTCAAAAGGCAATTAAGGAGCCCTTCGAAAAAGCCCTTACAGAGGCCGAAAAGATAGCAAAGGCAGAAGGGGTATTGATAAAAACAGTCTATATGGAAGGCGAACCTTACGAAGGGATTGTTGACATCGCCGCAGCGGAGCACTGCGACCTCATAGTGATGGGTAGAAAGGGCTTAAGCCGTATCGAAAGGATTCTTATGGGGAGTGTAACAGCCAGAGTTATCGGTCATACACTCTGCAGGGTTCTGGTTGTACCCAAAGAGGCGAAACTTACCTTTGAAAAGATACTTATCGCTACAGATGGCTCAATGCATAGCGAGTTTGCATCCCATGAGGCCATAGACATTGCAAAACGCAGCGGGGGTACCCTGATCGTCCTTTCCGTTGCCA
>JBGQMP010000236.1:0-3108 GCA_041500685.1 Thermodesulfovibrionia bacterium
ATGGACATGAGGGATATTGGACCCCAGGATATAGACGTGGTCGTTCTTTGTGGCGGTCTGGGAACGAGGCTGCAGAGTGTAATCGATGACCGTCCAAAGCCAATGGCTGAGATAAACGGGGCTCCCTTTTTGGACATTTTGATTGATTACGCGGCGAGTTACGGTTTTACTCGCTTCATCCTTTGTACGGGTTACAGAAGCGATTTTATCAAAAGATATTATGAAAATAAGAGAACGAAATTGACGGTGTTGATATCGAATGAAGAGAGGCCCTTAGGAACCGCAGGTGCGATAAAGAATGGAGAATCATTGATAGAGAGTGATATATTTCTGGCTCTAAATGGGGACTCTTTGTGTGAAATAGATTTAAGAGATTTCTTAAAGTTTCATTTCGAAAAAAGGGCCTTCATCTCTATTGCCCTGGCGACCATGGAAATGGCGATGGATTACGGGGTGATAAAATTGGATGGGGATGGGCGAATTATTCGTTTTGACGAGAAGATCCTTACGGATGGAAATGGTCTTATCAATGCCGGTGTATATCTGTTCGATAGAAGGATACTCGAGGAGATTCCCTCCGGCCAAAAGCAATCTTTGGAGTATGATCTCATTCCAAGAATCCTGGATAAAGGGATATACGGATATGTAACCGAGAAAGGGCTTCTTGATATTGGGACTCCTGAACGACTCGAGATGGCCAGGAAGTACCTCCGAGAGGTGAAGATATGAAAGAAAAGCCTGACGTACTCTTGATCAAACCAGGGAGCCAAAAAGAGTTATACGGCGAACTGAGTGAAAGTTCTCTGACCGCCTTAGAACCGCCCCTTTGGGCCGGGCTTATTGCTACCTTCGTTCGCAAAAGAGGATATTCTGTTAAGGTGATCGATGCAGAGGCAGAGAGGCTGGGGCCTCTCAGTGTTGTCGACAGGATCTCCGAGATGAATCCTATCCTCTTATGCATGATTGTCTCGGGCACCAACCCTTCGGCGTCAACTATGAATATGCTTGGTGCGAGGGCGATCCTAAAAGAGGTCTCTAAAAGAGATCTACCTATCAAGACCATTGTAGCTGGATTGCACCCCAGTGCACTGCCCAAAAGGACCATGGAAGAAGAAAAGACAGACTTTGTTTGCGAGGGTGAGGGATTTTACACCATCGCTGAGCTCTTGGATGTCCTGAAAGGTGACTATAAAAAGAAGGGGTTTAATATAAAGGGGCTCTGGTATCGAAAAGATGGGAAGATCATTGCAAACGAGAGGGCATCTCTTATAGAGAACCTTGATGAAGAACTCCCTTATGTATCGTGGGATCTGCTGCCCATGGACAGATACAGGGCTCACAACTGGCACTGTTTTCAGGAACCGGGCCAGAAGCGAGAGCCCTATGCTGTAATATATACAAGCCTTGGCTGTCCTTTTAGGTGTCATTTCTGCTGTATCAATGCGATATTCGGCGGTCCTGGTATCAGGTACAGAAGCCCGGAGAAGGTAGTGGAGGAGATAGACCTTTTGGTGAATACGTATGGAGTCAAGAACATAAAGATCGCAGATGAGATGTTCGTACTGAACGAAAGACATGTTTTGAAGATTTGTGACCTGATAACTGAGAGGGGTTATAAACTAAACATCTGGGCCTATGCCAGGATCAATACGGTTAATAAAAAATTGTTAGGGAGGCTTAAAGAGGCAGGGTTCACATGGCTTGCTTACGGAATTGAGTCTGGAAACGACAGGATATTGAAGAGTGTTACCAAGGGGATTACAGTAGAAAAGATAAAACAGGTGGTGAAACTGACACAAGAGATAGGTATAAATGTAATAGGCAACTATATCCTCGGCTTACCTGAGGATGACTTGAATTCCATGCAGGATACCCTCGATCTGGCCATGGAACTGAACTGTGAGTTTATGAACCTTTACTGTGCTACGGCTTACCCTGGCAGCCCCCTCTATGACCAGGCAGTAACTGAAGGATGGAGGTTGCCTGAAACCTGGGCAGACTATTCCCCTTATTCTTATGAACATTTGCCTCTTCCTACCAAATATCTGACGAGCGCGGAGGTTTTGAGGTTCCGCGATGAAGCGTATGTAAGGTATTATAGCAGTGAAAGATATCAGAGGATGATCGAGGAGAAATTTGGTACAGAGGTCCTCGAAGAGGTTAGGAAAAGTTTGACTAAGAGGTTGAAAAGGAAATACGTGGAAGAGACCTGATTTCATTTTCGCCTATGTCATATTTCCTAGCAGGCTCTCAGGAACATGAAGAATCAAAATTGTAGATATAAGTAATTTTTGAATAATATCAGGATAAAGGTTGAAACAAAAATCATATGAGAATTCCATTCGGAACGATAGCGATTACTGAGAGATCAAAGGCTCTCATCATGGAGGCCTTGGATTCAAACAGGGTGTCGAGTGGCAAGCTTGTAAGGGAGTTTGAGAAGAGGTTTGCCGAGCGTGTAGGGACAAAGGAGGCCGTGGCTGTGAGTACTGGCACGGATGCAGATGCCCTGGCTCTGGCCGTGTTATACGATTTCGGTGCAAGAAGGGGAGACGAGGTGATTGTGCCAGCCCTATCCTTCGTTTCAACAGGTAACTCTGTCTTGCAGGCTGGATTTACACCGGTCTTTGTGGACATCGATACAAAGACACTCAATATCGATCCAGATAAAATCGAGGAGAAGATTACGGAGAAAACAAGGGCCATCATGCCTGTCCACCTCATGGGGAAACCAGCGGATATGGATCCTATTATTAAGATAGCTAAGAAATGGAATCTCTATGTTATTGGGGATGCGGCCGAAGCCCACGGGGCAATATATAAAGGGAAAAACATAGGAACCATTGGAGACATGGCTGCCTATAGCACCTATTTGGCCCATATCATAACAACCGTCGAGGGCGGTGTCGTTGTTACTGACAGGTCCGACTTTGCCGAGATCCTGAGATCCCTCAGGTCTCACGGGAGGGCATGTAAGTGTGAGAGCTGTGTCCTGAATATCAGTTCCGGCTATTGTCATAAGAGATTCCAATCCGGGAATGGTATTGATATACGTTTCCAGTTTGAAAGGATAGGGTTTTCATCCAAAATGAATGAATTGGAGGCGGC
>JBGQMP010000237.1:0-3074 GCA_041500685.1 Thermodesulfovibrionia bacterium
AAGACAGAATCCAGCAGGGTTTATTTAGTGATATTTGGATAACAACTGGCCTTTTTTCAAACCATTACCTCTTAGAACGTCTCCCACAGGCTGGATCAACAGTCTGGCCATCAGATGAAAAAGCAATAGCGATATATAGGGTTATACAGGAGTTATACGAAAGGAACATTGTTGGCCTTAGAAAAGGAAATGAGGCAAACACAGAACGGAGATTTATAGATAAGGTTTTTAATGAACTGGGTTTCGGCTATCTAAATCAGACTAAGATCCCAGAAGCAGAGCACAGACAAGTACCAGATTATTTTCTCTATTCAACCCAAAAAGATGCTGGCAAAGCCTTTGAGTCGTCTTCTCATGAAAGGTATCGTTTAGCAATCTCGATTGCAGAATCAAAACGATGGGACCATAACCTCGACCAGCCTTCATCAGGTAAAGGCAAGGCACCGCAGGGCAGGTATCCACATCAGCAGATAAGGGATTACCTTAACGAATCAGAACACATCAGGTGGGGAATTCTTACAAATGGCAAGGAATGGAGGCTCTATTTCAAGGAGGGACGTTTAAGCAAGTTCTTTGAGATAGACCTTGAGGGATGTCTTAAAGACTTTCAGAAATTTAAGTATTTCTATACCCTTTTCAGACCTGGTGCCTTCATAAAAGACAGTTTGGGTAAATGTCTTTTAGATAATATTTTTGAACAATCCCTCAGATTTCAGGAAGATGTTGAAAAAGACCTCAGAGAAAAGGTCTTTAAGTGTGTTGAATGGCTCGGACAGGAATTCTTATTTAGAGAAGAAAACCAGCTAACAGAAAAAGACCTCGACTCAATATATCATTACAGCCTTATTCTTCTATACAGAATTCTCTTTGTGCTTAATGCAGAGGCGAGGGATTTACTTCCCACAAATCCACAAACAAAATACTACAAGCATTATGGAATCCAGCGGATAAAGGACAGGATAAGACAGGAAAAGGGCGAGTTTATAGGTGCAAAGACCACATTATATGATGAATTATTAGCGCTCTTTCACCTGATTAACGGTGACAATGAAAAACTCAATAGAGACTTGAGAATCCCGAGATACAATGGAGGTCTTTTTGACCCTGAGATATATTCATTTCTTGAGGAAAAGAAGGTAGGAGACGATGTTCTTTCAGAGGTAATTTATGAACTCTCTTACCGTACTGACAAGAATGGTGAGGAGCATAGTATTGACTATAAGGGTCTGGGAGAAAGGCATCTCGGAACCGTTTATGAAGGACTACTCGAGCACAAGTTTACCTTTGATAATGGCAAGATAGTTCTTCAAAACGATAAAGGGGAACGAAAGGCAACAGGGGCATATTATACGCCTGACTATATCGTTAAATATATTATTGAAAATACATTAGGACCGATTCTTAAGGAGATAGACGAAAAATTAATCTCATCTATTCCCACTTTAGAAATAATCCCCTCTCACCCCCCTTTACTAAAGGGGGGAAGGGGGGATTACAAAGATGACTCTTTTGCCAGAGAAATTCTTAAACTCAACATCTGTGATCCCGCAATGGGTTCTGGCCACTTCCTTGTTGAGGCTGTTCAATACCTTGCTGAAGAAATTTCTTATCATCCAACAACACAACTAAAAACACCAAAAGGAGAGGCGGAGGACGAGGTTAACTACTGGAAGCGGAAAGTGGTGGAGTCATGCATATACGGAGTGGATATAAAAGGGCTTGCTGTTGAACTCGCAAAGCTCTCACTTTGGCTTAAGACAGTAGACAGGAGTCAGCCCCTCAACTTTTTGGACCATCACCTCAGATGTGGAAACTCATTGATTGGAGCGGGGATAAGCGACTTGAATTACCTGCCACAGACTAAAGGTAAGAAGAAATCTGACATTTCTGATGAACAGCTTGTGCTTTTTGATACATCCAAATTCAAAGAGGATATTACAGCAATAGTTAGAGGGTTCCAGTCAATTGAAGAGATGCCAAGTGAAAAACTCTCTGACATAAAGGCAAAAGAAAAGACATTCAAAAATCTGATGGGAGAACTAAATAGATACAGAGAGATTGCTGATTTATGGACAAGTTTGTTTTTTGGAAACAGTCTTGAAGAAAAGGGGCAGGTATTTGAAGAGCTTTTGAAAGATCAGTATAAATTTCAATTGGATATATTTGGCCCAGATACTGAGGTTACTATTAAAAGGAAAGCGCAAACTGGCATGTCAAACCGAATATATAACTTCATAGTCGCTATTCTTCAAAGTCCTGATGGTAAAGCACAAATATCAAAACTCAGATCTCTGCTTGAAAATTCTGAATCTATAGCTAAAGATAGAAAATTTTTCCACTGGGAGCTTGAGTTTCCGGAAGTGTTCTTTAATGAGGATGGAAGTACAAAAGGAAATCCAGGGTTTGATTGTGTAATCGGCAACCCACCTTATGATGTTTTATCAGAACTTGAGCAGGGAAGAGATGTAGAGACAGAAAAACAGTTTTTTTCACAGAGTGTTAGATATAGACCAGCTATTGGAAATAAACTTAATTTTTATCGCTTCTTTAGCGTTTTGTCCTTGAACCTTCTTAAAGCTAAAGCCATGCATGGATTTATTGTCCCCATGGCATTGTTAGCTGACAAACAAGCTAAACCTCTACGTGAATTTATGCTCAAAAAGAATCGCTTGCATAAAATAGAGGCGTTCCCCCAGAAAGACGATCCTACAGATAGAGTATTTCCAGAGGCAAAGTTGTCAACATGTGTATATATTCTTAGAAAAGAAAAACCATCTTCATTCTTAATTAGAATCCATCCAGGCAAGGACATACTGGAAGTTTCAACTTCTTTATCCATTAAACCATCTCAAATTGAAGAGTTTGATAAAGAAAACCTAAGCATCCCAAGCTATCCCAACATGACTGCAGAGGACTTTTATCTTGCCTTGAAAATGAAGAGAGTTTCAAAAGGGGTCATGCTTAAACAATTTGCACCATCTCAGCAGGGTGAAGTTAACCTTACAGAACACTCTAAGTTTTTAACAGATGAAGACAATGGTCCCATTATTTTAAGAGGTGCACATATAAATCGC
>JBGQMP010000238.1:0-3055 GCA_041500685.1 Thermodesulfovibrionia bacterium
ATGGACAGTGTATCTTTGCCCTCTTTGCAGAGGTAATACCATTACCATTGTTAAGGAAATAGGCTGATATTTTGAAGAAGAACTCACTAACAGAGCCTGAGATTGTCCCATCTCTATTTTCGCCCCACGACATGGTCTTTTCGTTATTGTTTATGGCAACTATCAGGTATATATGGCCGGGAAGCATTTCTTTAATATCTTCGGGGCTCGGTATAGGAAGCCCCTTTGTGAAGCCGAACTGTGTGTGGGAATGAAAATCTCCTATTATCTGTAACTTATCGAACATCGCAAGTATTGGCTCTATTCTCTTGTGGTTCTTTCTATTGTAAACAACCCCTTTATGCCTCCTATCGGCAGTTTGGACAGTAAATGCGTGTTCTACTATGAACCGGTCTTCAAGCTCGTACCCGAGGAGAAAGCCAAGACATTCCTTCTTATATACCTCTGCCGAACTCAGCAGGAGGTCAATAAAGGCATTCTCTGAGACGTACACACGCAATAGTTTACTTCTCCTTATACATGGGAAGCCTCACAGCAAGGACAGGGCATGGAGCATATCTTACGACTTGTGAAGCGGTGCTACCGAAGAGTATCCTTCCTACACCCTTTCTTCCATGTGTACCCATGATTATAAGGTCTATTTTGTTATCCTTAGCAAATTTCACTATCTCAGTGTGAGGTACACCCTTCAGCACAGTGCGCTCTACGCCCTTGAAGTTTCTCAACTCCTCGAGACCAAATCTGCCGAGTTCTTTTTCGGCGCTTTTCTCAATATCCTTATACATTTCGTCCATTGATGCATGTGGTACATACCAACCTGCTGCCTGTGCTATGTCATAAATGACATGAACGAGATAAAGCTTGGCTCCATAACGCTTAGCCATATCAATAGCATACTCCAACGCTTGTGATGAGCCCTCGGAAAAATCTGTCGGAAAAAGAATCTTCTCAATCTCCATTATCCTACCTCCCTTAGAAATTTTGCCGCCTTTTCAGGCGATGTCGTCAGGATAAACAATCCTGAACCTAATTCAAACCCATTCCTCCTTATAAGCCTTGGAATTATTTCAAGATGCCAGTGATAGTCATCACCGAGTGTGTGCCAGTGGTTTCTCCTTGGAACCCTGTTTGGGGCGGTATGGAGAAAGTAGCTAAATGGCAGTCCCCCTTTGAATACAGCCCTTAATTTTTTTAGAACACTCATGAATATAAATCCCATGTCCTCGATCTCTTCAGGAGAGATCTCTTGAAAATCACAACTATGCCTTTTCGGGATTATCCATGACTCGAAAGGGAACGTAGATGCATAGGGACAGAAGCAAAGGAAATTCTTTGTCTCTATGATTATTCTTTCTCCTACCTTAAGTTCTTCCCTAATAATATCACAAAATATACACCTCTCTTTATAATCATAATACTGCTTTGCATTCTCAAGTTCGTCTTTGATTTTCTTAGGGATTACAGGTGTTGCCAATAAAGACGATACAGGATGATAGAAAGTTTCCCATGGATCAAACATCGAGTTTTTGGATATAAGTATATATCTCAATCTCAAATCCTTATTAAGGTCTGTAATGCGGTCTCTGTAAAGCTTTATTACCCTTACCATCTGCTCAAGCCCCATATCTTCAGGCTTCACATCATGTTCAGGAGATTCAATAAGTATCTCATTTGCACCAATGCTATTCATCCTATCATAAAGCCCGACCCCCCTTCTATCCAGGTCACCTTCTACCTTAAAGAGAGGATTAAAACTCGGGATAGCCCTTACCCACCATCCCGGTGTATTGGGTAGCGTACCCTGTCTTCTAATAGATGTTATCTCGCGCGGGGTCTCATTTTCCCTGCTGGAACAAAGGACACAGCTTTTTTCAGCAGAGCCCTTATTCAGAGGGAGATGGTACCCTGATGGCTCCTTAGACTCTGATAGGACTTCTATCCATCTGCCGAGCAAGATATCTTTCCTCAGTTCATGCACTCTTATGCCTCATGAATATTATTTTTAACCCCTCAAGCGTCAGATTCGGCCTTAGACTATACTCCCTTGTCAGGAATTTTGAAACCATGCTTCCATATCCGCCAGTAACAACAATCTTCAGACCGAAGCCAATCTCACTTTCTATCTCCTGGAGAAGCCTTTCTACTGCACCTGCAGTACCATAAAAAAGTCCAGACAGAATGCATCCATCTGTATCAGTGCCGAGGGCCGATTCAGGGGGGCTAAGACTAACCTCAGACAATTTTGAGGTGCCCTTTGCAAGTGATTCATTCATCAGTCCAAACCCTGGCATTATTGCGCCTCCAAGATAATGAGCATTCTTTCCGATAACGCTAATTGTGGTAGCAGTACCAAAATCAATAGCTGCAACAGGACCTTTGCAAAGCTCGTATGCGGCTACAGCATTTGCAATCCTATCTGAGCCCAGTTCTTCAAGTCTTGGAATATCAAAGACAAGACCTGTACTGATTTCGGGATTTAATATTAAAAGATCTTCTGGCATTAAACGCTTACAAGCCTCCGCCAGAACCTCGGTATGGCCTACGACCACAGAAGATATTATAACTCCTAAGGCAGCCCTTTCAACAGAAATTTCTGCCAGAAAGTCTCTCAACATTGAGGCATATTTTTCAGGGGTTTTTAGCGGGGTGGTCTTGAGTTTTTGCACAAAAAGGCCATGATCCGCAAAAAAACCTATATTTATCAAAGAGTTACCTATATCTAAGGCAATCAGCATCTATCTTAAAATCGTCAGATCCCCGTCCCTTATCACCCTCAATGCCCCTGATGGAAGCCTCAAAACCAACATCCCCTCAGCGTCTATGGACTCAGCTAAACCTATTAATGTTTCTTTGCCAAGAATTATCTCAACCTTTCTGCCAAGCGTTGATGTAAGTTCCTTCCACTGAGATAGGAGTTCCTGTCTTCTTTCCTCTTTAAGTATCCTATACCAATAGTCCATTTCGTTCATGATTTCTATAATGATCTTTGTTCTCGAATGGAGTTTGCCTGTCTCCATTTTTACTGATGTTGCCACTTCCTTTATGACATGAGGTA
>JBGQMP010000239.1:0-3049 GCA_041500685.1 Thermodesulfovibrionia bacterium
GCACCTTTGACGGTATAAGCATTGCCTGGGCTGTTGCAGAATACATCCTCAACGAGATAAAGGCAAGGACACTCTTTGCAACGCATTATAACGAGCTTACAGAACTCGGTCTCACGCACAATGGTGTCAAGAATTATAATGTATCCGTAAAGGAATGGGGTGATGAGATTATATTTCTCAGGAAGATAGAAAAAGGTCCGGCTGACAAGAGTTATGGAATACAGGTAGCTCGATTAGCAGGAATCCCTGAGAGTATTGTAACTAGATCTAAAGAGGTGTTAGCCAATTTAGAAAAAGAGGAGCTTGATGGGACAGGAATTCCGAAATTTGCAGACAGGAAAACTAAGAGAGGCGCTGTTCAGTTAGACCTCTTTTCTTCCATGCCAGACTCCATCATAACGGAAATCGTAAACCTTGATGTGAAAGCACTGAAACCGGAAGAGGCACTCGATAAGCTTATCGAGTTGAAAAGGAAGGTAGAATCCTGTTCTATTTCCTTGACAAAAAAGAAAAGCCCATGATAAGAAATTACAGTCGTAACATTTTTAAAAGGAGGAGCGTATGAACCCCGAGAATCTCAAGTACCATAAAGAACATACCTGGGCCAAGGTTTCAGGAAAGAAGGCAACGATTGGCATAACGGATTATGCACAGAATGCGCTTGGTGATATTGTCTATATTGATCTTCCGGAACTGGACACGAGCATAGAGGTCAATAGCGAGATCGGTGAAATAGAATCAACAAAGGCGACCTCATCCATAATCTCGCCTTTAGGCGGAAGGGTTACAGAGGTGAACGAAGAGCTTACAGAATCACCAGAGATTATCAATGAAGATCCGTATGGCAGGGGATGGATAGCCAAACTCGAGATTGACGACATATCGGAAATGGATGACCTTATGGATGCCTCTGAATATGAAAAATACGTTGAAGAGGAAAAGAAATGAGATTAGCCATTCTCGGCTCAGGTCCCGGGGGATATGTTGCTGCAATAAAAGCCGCTCAGTTGGGAGCACAGGTCACTGTCATAGAGGATACAGAAGTTGGAGGTACCTGTCTCAACAGGGGCTGTATTCCAACCAAAGCATTATTAGCTTCAACCGAACTGTTACATAAGACAAGGAATATCGAAGAATTTGGAATAGAAATCTCAGGACAGGTCATACCCAACCTCTCCAAAATTATGGAAAGGAAAAACAAGGTTGTCTCAATACAGGTGAAAGGAATCCGTTCCTTATTCAAAAGCTGGGGAATAAACCTTATTGAAGGAAAAGGCATGATCCTTAGTCCTGAAAAGATAGAGGTAGTTCGAAAAGATGGTTCCACAGAATTAGTAGGGGCTGACAAAATAATAATAGCAACTGGTTCAAGACCGGCTGTGTTGCCCCTGTTCCCTTTCGACGGAGAGCATATCCTCTCTAGTGATGAAGTCTTAAACATAAAGTCTATTCCAAAGAGTCTGATCATCATAGGTGCCGGAGTAGTAGGCTGTGAATTTGCATTCATCTTTAGTGAACTCGGCACAGATGTTACCATACTGGAAATAATGCCGAGGGCTATCTCCACAGAAGACCCTGAAATATCGGAAATACTTGAGAGAGAACTGAAAAAGAAGAAGATTAAACTCATGACGGGGATAAAGATAACAGAGGTAAAAGGTCAACACGACGGAATTCATGTTTCCCTTGAGGGAGGCAGGGAACTCGTGGCAGAAAAACTGCTTGTCTCCGTTGGCAGGGCTCTCAACTCTGATAAAATAGGCCTCGAAGCTATAGGGATTCAAAAAGGGTCAAAGGGAGAGATAGTGGTCAATGAAAAATTGGAGACAAATATAGGAGGCATGTATGCTATCGGCGATGTCACAGGCCGCTTACTCTATGCACATGTCGCTTCAACACAAGGGAAGATCGCTGCCAAGAATGTATTGGGCGGAAACGAAAAGATGGATTACGGAGTAGTACCCTATGCAATATTTACATCGCCAGAGATAGCCGCTGTCGGACTTAAGGAAAATCAGGCAACAGAGAAAGGGATAAAAGTAAAGACAGGGCACTTTCAGTTCAGAGCTATTGGCAAGGCCCATGTAATGGGAGAGATCACCGGTTTTGTCAAGTTTGTCTCTGATGAGACATCAGACAAGATACTGGGTGTACATATTATAGGACCTCATGCTTCAGACCTTATCCATGAGGCAGCCGTTGCTCTAAAGGCCGGCCTTAAGACAAAGGACATTGCTGAAACGATCCATTCTCACCCTACCCTTTCAGAGGCTATGATGGAAGCAGCGGAAGATGTCCATGGCGAGGCAATTCATGTTCCCAAAAAATGAGCAAGGAGCAAAATATGGTTAAGGCAACGGTTACAAAACCCTCTCAGATTCAGCACTATACAAAGGAAGAAAAGCTTTTTATAATGTAAGATAATGAGTTCGACTAATCTTTTAAGAAAACAGGTCATCTCGGAGAGTAAAAAGAGAAGGCTAATATTCTTTACCGTTATTCTCCTTGGGTTTATTTACCTCGCTATAAGTATTATCTTCGGGGATATGAGCCTCCTGAAGTATTCTGAACTAAATAAGAGAAAGGTTTATCTTGAGCGACACATAAAGGAGATTGGAAGGGAGAACAAAGTACTCAGGTCAGAGGTAAAGTCACTCAAGGAAGACTCTTTCTATAAAGAGAAATATGCCAGAGAAGAATTCGGATTAGCAAGACCTGATGAGTACATCTTCCGTTACGATGACAGATAGGCCGCTTTACATTGCCTTCCTCTGGCATATGCACCAGCCCTTCTACAGAGACCCCCAGACCGGAATATACAGGCTTCCGTGGGTAAGGCTTCATGGTACGAAAGACTACCTTGATATGATAGAAATCCTCACAGATTTTCCGAATATCAAACAGACCTTTAATCTCACCCCATCTCTCCTCGAGCAGATTCAGGGTTATACAGAGAATAACGCTGTTGACAGACATCTTGAGATTACCCTCAAGAGGGCATCTGAACTGGATACCGAAGAAAAGGTATTCATCCTCGAAAATTTTTTCC
>JBGQMP010000240.1:0-3048 GCA_041500685.1 Thermodesulfovibrionia bacterium
TACATAAAAAATGAGCGATTATCAATGTAATTTAGGAATGTCAGAAAAAATTATAATATGTCATGCTGAACTTGTTTCAGCATCTAAAATTCAATGAACTATTAGACCCTGAATCAAGTTCAGGGTGACTTGATTTGTTGAGTATCCTGATAAGGAGGTCTTCCCATGCCAGAGATTAAGAAGATGTACCGCACTATTATGGCTGATCATTTCCCTCCTGAATTGATAATCAAATTCGGGGATCAGACCTTGATATATAGGAAAAGGACGTGGAAGATACCTGATGCTAAGACGGGGGAGTTAATCGAGAAAGGTCTTCGTTATGGTGAAAATCCTGGCCAAGAGGCTGCACTCTATGAATTGATAAATGGGAATCTGACTCTTGGAGGGTGCCAGTTTGTACAGCCAGGGAACGGCCTCGTTAGCAGTATTACAGAAGTGGATATGATTCAGGCAGGCAAACATCCTGGGAAGACTAATCTCACAGATCTCGATAATGGCCTGAATATTATCAAATATTTGATGGATCGTCCTGCTGCGGTAATTTTAAAACATAATAATCCTTGTGGAGCCGCATACGGTGAGACGCTGGCTGAGGCCTATGATAAGGCGAACATGGCAGACCGCATAGCTGCTTTTGGAGGCTGCCTTGTTGTGAATGGGGCAATGGATAAAAGTTCAGCAGAAATGGTTAGTAACAACTACCTCGAGGTTGTAGCTGCACCTGAGTTTGAAGATGGAACAATAGATATCCTTTCGAGAAGAAAGAACCTGAGGATTATCAGGATAAGCAAGATTAAAGAGTTAGAGAAATACAGGACCCTTCGCTTTGTTGACTTCAAATCGTTAATTGACGGCGGCATCATAGTCCAGCGATCTCCATTAAATAAAATAAAAACAAGGGAAGACTTCTTACCTGCAAAGGCAACGTATCAGGGGAAAGAATATGTTATAGAAAGAATGCCGACAGAAAGAGAATATAACGATATGCTTTTTGGTTGGAATGTGGAACAGGGTATTACATCAAACTCTGTAATCTATGTGAAAGATGGGGTAACAGTTGGGATCGGTACTGGTGAGCAGGACAGGGTAGGTGTGGCTGAAATTGCAATCTTCAAGGCATATACCAAATATGCTGATGCCTTATGCTTTAAGAGACTCGGGGTCCCTTATAAAACCTTTGAGCTTGATGTGAAAAATGGGAAAAGGGATAAGAATGCCCTTCTTGAGATAGAAGAAGAGACAAGAAAGAATAAAGGAGGACTGATAGACTCTGTCATGGTTTCCGATGCATTCTTCCCTTTCAGGGATGGTGTTGATGCTGGTATAAAAGAGGGTATTTCAGCAATAGTTCAACCCGGTGGCTCAGAAAGAGATTCCGAATCCATACTCGCCTGCAATGAAGCAACTCCAAAAGTAACCATGGTCTTTACAGGCCAGAGGGCATTTAAACACTGAGCAATTTTTGAAGCTTCTCTCTATTAGACTCGATCCCCTAAATTTTTAGGGTGTAGTTTCTTACTCTTCTACTATTTTTTCTTGTGAGTTGCGCAGTATTTCGATTTTCCGGTCACGGGATTCTTACATTTTTCCC
The DNA here is from genome assembly GCA_041500685.1 of Thermodesulfovibrionia bacterium. Taxonomy (GTDB): domain Bacteria; phylum Nitrospirota; class Thermodesulfovibrionia; order Thermodesulfovibrionales; family SM23-35; genus DASPRG01. The sequence continues at coordinate 1,595 of JBGQMP010000240.1, forward strand.
CTTTGGTTGTTTTAGCACCACATGCTGCCTTTTTCCCTGTAGCCATATTGCCTCCTTACTTTAATTTAGATATTAAAATTGTTGCCTTTAGCATAGCATAAACTCAGTGTTATTCTCCAGATCACTCTGTAGGCGCTCAGGACCACATGTCTGTCGTGTCCGCTTATGCGCTCTGCCCTGATCTCTACTTCCAGCCGCGCTTCCTATCGTGCCTGCTTTGACAACGGCCTTTGCAGCCATGCGTAGTAACCACTCACTGATACATCCAATACTCGGCTCATAAACGGTATTGAATATTGAAGTCGCATCTCTTTTATCATCGCGTACCGGGCAGCGACTCCTTCGCAAAGTACGCGGCCGCTTTTTTTAATATATCCCGCTCCATCTTCACTTCTGCTAGTTCACGCTTTGTCCTAGCCAACTCCATCTCGAGTTCCGTCAAAGGCCTCTGTGTCTTGCCTACATCTCCAAGCTTGCCCGCTTTATTCATCTTGACCCAGTGGGCTATCGTTGATGAAGGTAATGATAACCGCCGACCTACCTCTGTTGCGCTTAATCCTCGTTCTGTTATTAGCTTCACCGCTTCCTCTCGAAATTCCTTTGTGTACTTCTTATTCGGAATCCTCTCCATGTTGACACCTCCGTCTTTTTATTTTATCTAACTTCGGTGTCCATTATTTCCATCTTAACTCACTTTTCCTCATGTGCCATACCTCTACGGGCTATGCTAAAACAGTTGCAAAGATTGATGAAATTCCCGATGAACTCATAACCGAGGCCATCGAAGAAAAGAAGAATAAAGAATACTTCGGAATGTGCCCCATTAATAAAAAGATTGAAAACTGGGTTAAGAAGGAGTTAGGGGTACAGTAGAAGATCTGCCTGAAAGATTTCGCCCCCTTGCTATAATATAGACAATATTTGTCACAGTTCTTCATTAAATCACTCTTAGAGTCATTATTCTCTTTAATAATCAAAAGGTTGTAAAAGACCAAAATTGGCATTGAATATGCTACCCTAATGATAAGGAGGTGGTTATAGTGGAACAAGCTGACTTTGATACGATTAGTGAGATAGTGGCGAGATACGGGTACATTGAATGGACACTGATTGGTTTTACTCCAACGAGGGAATATAACATTTTTTCTTATTTCACTGATCCTTCGATTATGCCGATTTTTAAATATGTTCTTCTTTCGATTCTGAAGGGACTGAATGAGTATCTCGGAAAAAATCAGAGTCTTTATGAAAGAGTTGTTCATAAGGGCACGTGTTGATATCATTTTCTGTTTGTTAATGCAAATATCTCGCGCCGGTTATAAACCCACACGTTGTTATTCTCTCTGAGAATAATGGAATCTTTCTAACTACTGTCACCATAGCCCTTTTTGGAAGGGTGTGACAGGGTGACTTTGTGTTTCGCTGCATCATTTCTTGCTTGTTCAAGCACGTCA
>JBGQMP010000241.1:0-3020 GCA_041500685.1 Thermodesulfovibrionia bacterium
AAGGGACTTCTTAAACGCATAAATGTAGAGGTTGATCCTGTTCTCGAGATAGCTGAGATAAACGACAGGGTTGTAAAAAAAGGTGGATCTGCTCTCCTCTTTGAAAATCCCAAGGATTCAAAGTTTCCCTGTGTGGTAAATCTTTTTGGCTCCTATGAACGGATGAGGCTTGCTCTTGAGGTAAGCAGTCTCGATCAGATTGGTTCCAGGATGCTTGAGTTCCTTGAGCCTGAAATACCCACAAACCTCATTGAAAAGCTTAAGGCCCTTCCAAAATTAAAGAGGCTCGCAGACTTCCTCCCCAAATATGTTAGCTCAGGCCCATGTAAAGAGGTGGTTATCAAAGATGACCCTTCCCTTGATATCTTTCCTATCCTTAAGACATGGCCTGATGATGGCGGAAGATTTATCACTCTTCCCATGGTTTTTACAAAAGACCCTGAAACTGGCTTACGGAACTGCGGAATGTACAGGATGCAGGTCTATGATGAAAAGTCCACAGGTATGCACTGGCATATGCATAAAGATGGGGCAAAACATTACAGAAACGCGGAGAAAATTGGTAAAAGGCTTGAAGTCGCTGTTGCAATAGGATCAGACCCAGCAGTGATGTATTCATCTACTGCTCCATTGCCTGAAGGAGTTGACGAAATGCTCTTTGCAGGATTTTTAAGGAGCTCCCCTGTGGAATTAATTAAGTGTGAGACTATAGACCTCGATGTTCCCGCAAATGCAGAGATTATTCTGGAAGGATACTGTGATCCTTATGAGAGAAAGGTTGAAGGCCCCTTTGGAGACCATACAGGGTATTATTCCCTCAAAGATGAATTCCCCGTGTTTCATATAACCTGTATAACTCACAGAAAAGACGCTCTCTATCCTGCAACGATTGTTGGAAAACCTCCGATGGAGGACTGTTATATTGCAAAGGCAACAGAAAGGATTTTCTTGCCTCTGATCCAAAAACAACTTCCTGAGATTGTTGATATCAATCTTCCTATCGAGGGAGTCTTTCACAACATTGCGATTGTCTCGATAGACAAATGCTACCCAGGGCATGCGAGGCGAGTGATGTATGCATTGTGGGGGATGGGACAGATGAGCTTTACCAAAATGATTATTGTAGTGGACAAAGAAGTAGACATCCAGAACCCGAGCGAAGTTGTGTGGAAAATCGGTAATAATGTTGATCCAAAAAGAGACGTTGTTATTGTGGAGGGGCCTCTTGACGTCCTTGAGCATGCCTCAGACATTCCTTCCTATGGAGGAAAGATGGGCATAGATGCTACAAAGAAATGGAAATCCGAAGGTTTTCTGAGAGAATGGCCTGATGAGATAGTTATGTCTGAAGAGATAAGGAGGCTTGTAGGGCGTAGGTGGAAGGAGTACGGATTTTAAATCAGGGTATTTACAGATTTCGGATAAAAGGAGGATATAGTATCTTCGCTCATTCTCGGGCTATCGCCCTGCGAGGCTTTTGCCTCTTTTCTATTAAAGTAGGCTTAAAGACTATCGGCAAAAGAAACCGCTCAGACACTATATCCTGCCATCACGGATTTGGAGATGCTTATTTATGGGAACGTACACAATAGCCATAACAGGGGCGAGCGGTAGTATATATGGCTTAAGGCTCCTCAAATACCTTCTGGAGAAAGGGAATAAAGTATATCTGACGATAACAAAAGAAGGCGGTCTCATCTTAAAAGAAGAGGTTGGCTTCGACTGGCAGGGACAGGAGAAAGATATAGAGAAAAAGATAAAAAGGGATCTCAAATTACAAAGAGCCAGTCTCTATTATTTCAACGAAGATAACCTCTCTGCACCCATATCGAGTGGCTCAGCTCAGGTTGATGCCATGGTCGTTGTTCCATGTTCGATGAAGACCCTGTCAGGAATTGCCCTTGGGTATGCGAATAACCTTGTAGAGAGAGCGGCAGATGTGATGATAAAGGAAGGCCGTACCCTTATCATTGTACCGAGGGAAACACCCTTGAATTCAATCCATCTTAGAAATATGCTTACCCTTTCAGAAATGGGCGTAAAGATAATTCCAGCGATGCCTGCCTTTTACAGCTGTCCCAAAAATATCGATGATCTTGTTGACTTCATGGTCGGAAAAGTCCTTGATTCACTAAGTTTAGAGAACAATCTCTTCAAACGATGGAAGGGGCGCGACCAAGGTTAAAGAACGAACTCACTGGGAAATGGATGAATCGGTCAAGAAGCAGGTCAGGGAGCTACTGCAAAAAAAAGATTACGGCCATCTGGTTGATTTGTGTGAGATAGACACACGTTGCTGGAAGGCACTCCGTTTCTGTCTTTATGATATTGATGAGACAATCCGCTGGTCTGCTATCGAAGCTGCGGCTAAACTCATGAAACGATGGTGGCAGTTAAATCAACATGAAAAAGTAAGAAAATTTATCAGAAACCTCTTCTGGTCAATGACCGACGAATCTGGAGGGATCGGTTGGAGCTCTCCTCAGACCATTGCCGAAACTATTGTGAATATTCCTGAGATACTTGATCCCTATGGGAGCATGATGATTGCCTATTCCATTGAAGAGCCACCTCTCATGAAAGGTGGGCTTTGGGGGATAGGGCGTTTGGGCAAAATGATAGCAGATGCCTTAGATTTTTTTCAGGATAAAGTACCAGCGGTCTTCCAGAGTGCGGATACCGAAACCCTTGGACTGGCTGCATGGGCAATGGGAGAGGTTGGTTTTAAACCCGCCCTGCCTTTTTTAGAAAAAATCTTGGAACGAAAAGAGACTGTAAGGATTTATGTTGAAGGCGATTTCCTTGAAAAACCTTTAGGACAGTGGGCAGAGGAAGCTATAAATAAAATATCCCGGTTGATTTAAAAGATAAGGGAAAGAGGAGGAGAAAAATTTGGAGCTTATTATCATAATCATCATCATTGTTGCACTTTGGACGATGGCCAATAACAAAGATTTTTTTGCAAAAATAAAAGTCCATGTGGCATTCAGTACATGTCAGTGTACCACAACCATTCTCAC
>JBGQMP010000242.1:0-3010 GCA_041500685.1 Thermodesulfovibrionia bacterium
CGAACTCCGAACTAATTACTCCGAACTTTTATTAAGTAAGAATATGCCAAACTTCAGATACAGAGTCAGGGACAGGAATGGTAAAGCGATTGCTGGAGCAATCGATGCCCCAACACTCCAGGTTGCAGGGGACCGTCTCTACCGACTGGGATACCTCCCCATCACAATTGAAGAGGAAGGGAGCGCTGTTTCGCCTGGCATGTCGGACCTCATGTCGGACCTATGGAGACGATTCAAAAAAGTGAAGTTAAAAGACATTATCTTCTTCAGTCAGCAACTTTCCACCTTATATAAAGCAGGATTGCCCTTGCTTACGGGGTTGGAAAGTTTAACAGAACAGACAGAGAATAAGAAGTTGAAGCCAATATTGGAGGCGATAGGTCGTCAGATCGAGGGAGGAAGCACACTCTTCGAGGCCATATCTAAGTATCCTGATGTTTTTCCTCCTGTTTATGTCAATATGATACGAGCAGGTGAGACCTCTGGTAAGCTGGGTGAATCATTGGATCGTTTTGTTGCCCTTGCAGACCGGGAATTAAGAACCCGACAGAGGGTAAAAGATGCGACACGTTATCCAAAAATCGTCATTGTATCATTAGGCATCGCATTTGCTGTCTTGATTATCTTTGTCATCCCGAGGTTTGCCCAGATATTTACCCGGTTTAACACGCCACTGCCCTTGCCTACCCGGATAATGATCGGTATCAATGACCTCTTCCGTACTTATTGGTATCTAATTTTATGTGCCTTTTTCGGATTCCCGATCCTCTTCAAGCGCTATACCCGAACAGGCCAAGGGAAGTATTCCTGGGATAAACTAAAAATCCAGATCCCAATATTTGGCCCTCTCCTCTTAAAATTTGCCCTCTCCAGGTTTGCTTATACCTTTGCCATGTTATACCGAAGTGGGATTCCAATTCTCCAGACCATCGAGATCACCTCCTCAACGATTGACAATTTAATCCTTTCCAAATCAATGGAGGGAATCAGTCGAAGTGTGAGGGAGGGGCGAAGTTTGACAGATGCAATGAAGGAAAGCGGGAGGTTCACCCCTCTTGTTATTCAAATGACTTCAATTGGAGAATCTTCGGGAACCTTAGATGAGATGCTGATGAGGGTGACAGAATACTATGACATCGAGGTGGATAACGCCATCAAGAAATTTTCTACCTATATCGAGCCAATATTAACTCTCTTTTTAGCCGTGGTAGTTCTGTTTTTGGCGTTGGCTGTCTTCCTCCCCTGGTGGAACATGGCCTCCCTTTTCAGACATTGAAGATAATATTGGAAGAATGCAGATTGAAAGTTTTAAGTTCGGAGTTCAGAGTTGGGAGTTCTAAAACCAAATCCTCCGAACTCCGAACTCATCACTCTAAACTCATTGTTTCACAATGGGGGATGACCTTTATAGAGGTGATCCTTGTAATGGTGATCATGGGAATCCTCTCTGCTATCCTGATACCAAAATTAGACCTTCCTGCCACATCTTCAAGGGCCTCGGTAGATGGGGCTGCCTACATAGTCGCTTCCGACATTCGATATGCCCAGGAATCTGCGATGGCAAACAGGGTCTCAAAGAGTGTTATTTTCACCTCAGGCTCGTCGGTCTATACATTCAATCCCACCAGTAGTCTGGATCCTTCTGGCCAGCTTCCCTCTGGAGTAACAATCAGCAACAATTTCACGATCACTTTTAATTCTCTGGGAGAACCAACAACAGGTGGAGGCTTATCAGTAACGGTTTCTGACGGTGTACAGTCAAAAACAATAAGTGTTGTGACTTATACAGGGAAAGTAAATATCGGTTGATAGTTCGGAGGTATTAATTGCGGATTTCGGAATGCGGATTGCGGAATAAAAATAAATCTATTTAAAGTAACCAGTTAAAGATAGTTATGGAAAAGAGGGACTTGAAAGAAAGAACAAAAAATTTTGCTTTGAAAGTCATTAGAGTTGTTGAAATGCTGCCGAAAGGGAGGATAACAGATATTCTAGGCAGACAATTGATGAAAGCAGGCACTTCAGTGGGAGCTAATTACCGGGCTGCTTGCAGAGCTAAATCGACTGCAGATTTTATATCAAAGATGGGTATTGTTGAAGAAGAAGCTGATGAGACTATATATTGGATGGAACTTCTCATTGAAGCTGGTTTGGTTCAGAAGGATAATTTGATCCCCCTTTTAGATGAAGCAAATCAAATTTTAGCCATGACTGTTTCTTCAATAAAGACAGCAAGGAAAGGCAAAAAATGAGTAAATATTCTGAATTCCGAAATCCGCATTCCGCAATGGGGGGTAGTAAATATTCCGCATTCCGCATTCCGCATTCCGCAATGGGAAAGAGGGGCTTCACCCTTATTGAGATCATTATCCTGATTGTCATGGCAGGCATCATCCTGCCTGTCATTGTTGTCCCTTTTGTAAATAGCATAAAAGAGAGTGGAAAACCAGAGATGGTAACCACGGCGATGTATCTCGCCCATTATAAAATGGAAGAGTTCATGAAATATGATTACTCGAATGCAGCCCTAAACCCCACTGCCCTTACTGCTTATGCCAATGCACCCATTGCTAACTACCAATGGCAGTGGGCGATTGTCTTGGTAGACAACAATTTCAATACATCTGGTACGGATGTTGGATACGAAAGGATTTTAGTTCGTGTAAGAGATCCGGAGAATGATACCTATGAGATTTATTCAGTGGTTACGAATTTTCCATAACCCCACCACACTTCCCCTTTGTAAGGGGAGGATAAGGAGGGGTAAGATGTTTGCATGACAAGAGTATATAACAGAGAAAGCGAAAAATTTAAACGAAGAACGCTAAGAAGAAATATGCCTCTACCAGGGGTTATATTATGGTCAAAGTTGAAAGACAAAGGATTGGGTGGCTATAAATTCAGGCGCCAGTACAGTATTGGAAAGTTTGTAATAGATTTTTATTGTCCAAAATTAAAACTAGTGTAGTGTAACAGTAATGCCTTTACATAACTGTCATTCCTGCTTACA
>JBGQMP010000243.1:0-2985 GCA_041500685.1 Thermodesulfovibrionia bacterium
CTCTTGTTCAGAATACAGTTTTGTCTATATTGCTATGTGTCGTGCGGCGGGATTACCTGCTCGCTATGTTGGCTCAGTTGCAATAAGAGGAGATGATGCTTCCTGGGATGATGTTTTTCATCGCTGGGTTGAGGTTTACCTTCCCAACTATGGCTGGATACCGGTTGACCCTTCAGGTGGCGATTCCAAATGGCCCGCTGACCAGGCTAATGCTTTCGGATATTTAAATAACAGGTATTTGATTACCACGACCAGCGGTGGCGGGTCTGAATATTTGGATTGGAGCTACAATTCCAACGAAAAGTGGACTTCGGAAGGAAGATGTAAGATCGTGGTGGAGAATATCGGTGAGTGGTCTCCTCGGTAAGGCAGTTTTGCGGGACTGACTCAAAAGCCTGATTGTGAGCCCTACATCTTCTAAAAATCCAATTGGACAGAAAACTTCCTTCCCCAGATTGTATATTCTAAAAAGTTCTTGAAAAATGTTCTGCTTTTATTTAACAGATTAATAATAGTAGAAAACAATTCTTCCAAACCGTTATCTCTCCAGAACACCGTTGCTAATTTCTTCAAGTTGTGAGACAAACACAATAACCCTATCTCTATTGATACTTTCTCCTTACCCCTTAAATTGAAACGACTAAACCCAAAGTTCCTTTTAATGTCTCCAAATATAGTCTCTACTTCAACTCCCCTCATCTTCCTTAATGCAATACCTAACTCTGATGTCAAGTTCCTCCTGGCTATATTCTTATGCCTCTCTAAATTTCGATTAACTTGAATACATCTATATTTAGCGGTAGTACATTTATCCAAACATCTAGCGCATTCCACACCTTCATATATCCTTAGAGTCTGTTTGTAACCCAGCTTAGTATAGTTATCTTCCTCTCGGATGAATTTTAACCGCTTGCCTGACAGACAAATGTATTCATCTTTCCTCTTATCATATCTGAAATTCTCCTTCTTTGTTCTGTCTTGGGAAAACTTCTTCTTGCTCTCCTGATAAAATGTATTGTACTTAAGATAGTTGCCTAACCCTTTATCTTCTAAATACTGATAGTTCTCCTCACTGCCAAATCCAGCATCCCCAACTATGTTCTTGCTTAAACATCCATTGTGCTCTAAACAATTCTCCATATGCTCTCGAAAGCATGCCGTATCTCCTGCCTGGCTGTGAACATCATAGTTTAACACTACCTGGTTCTCCGTGCCAACCATAACATTATAACCCGCCCTTAACACCTCATCCTTCATCCGCATACCTATCGCATCCCTGTCTGTCTTGCTATAACTGTTCCTCCCTCCTAATATCTCCTGCTGATGTTCATACCGCTGTTGACGAGGTATCAACTTCTTAAGCTGGGCGGTCGCTTTCTTTGCAGCCCTGCGATCCTCCTTATTCAGGCGGTTTAACCTCTCTATTATTCTATCCAAAGCTTGCTGGGATTCCTTACTCCCCAGCTTCTCCTTTACCTCTTCCTCTCTCCTCTCACATTCATCCGCTTCCCTCTCCTCCTCCTCTACCAAACTGTCTATATAATCCAATAGCTTCTCTATCTTCTCATCCGTCCTGACCTTATGCCTCTCAACATTCTTCCTCCATACAATCTTATGCCTGTTCGCATTGGCCTCCATCTTAGTCCCATCAATAAAGTAATTCTCATACTTCACCAATCCTACCTTATTGCAGTATCTCAGAACTTCCTGAAATATCTGCCTTATGCCTGCCTTAAATCGTTCGCTCCTAAATCGGTTGATCGTCCTGAAATCCGGACAGGTGCTCCCCGATAACCACATATATACAACGTTCTCTTTCAACTGCCTGGCCATAGCTCGACCAGAGTAAATCCTGGTGATATAACTATATACGATTATCTTCGCCAACATCTTCGGATGGTAACTACTCGTCCCACCCCCACTGTAGGAATCCATAAATATCCACTCATCCATAGAGTCGATTATCCTATTTATCACTCTCGAAATATGCTCAGCCGGAATCAATTCATCCAAAGAAGGAGGTAGCAGCTTGAGTTGACTTTGATTATATTCCTTGAAAAATACTCCCTTAAAATTTGATAATGCCATTTTTTCTCCTTTAAATCTAATTCGCTTCACTTAAAGAAGAATATAATATCTTCACACCCTTCCTTCCAAAATATTTCTCCTAATCCCTAAAAAAAGAAAGAGGAGACCCTTTTGGGTCAGCCCCTTAGGAGGGGTTAAAAAGAGTCCAGCGGGACGCAAAATATTGACCCCTACAATAACGCAGGCGACCCAAATGGGTCGCCTTCAAAATATCCGCCTGTCATTCCGCACTTGATGTTGAAAACCCAGTAGTTAGGGCGGAATCCAGTTTTGATTAAAAAGCAGATGGATTCCTGCCTGCCTAGCGGCAAGGCCGCTGGTTTGCACAGGAATGACAAACAGAAATAATTCTCACCCCTTCTTAAACCCCACCACTGTCTTTCTTATCTGGTCAGTTTGGGTGGTTTTGTCATTTAGGTCATAGACATCAATTCTTATGATATATTCACCAGAAGGGAACTTGTCTTTGGATAAGCTTCCCTTGATATAGGGTTGGGAGTTAGAGGGGTAACTAGCTTCTTCTGTGAAAGGTCCTTGATAGAGGTCAAACTTATTGGTCTTCTCATTCTTCTTTAAGAAGTAATAGTAAATCTTACATCGACAGCTATCATCTTCTCCTTCTTTAAGCTCATACATCTCACAATAGAAGTTAGGAGATTGTCCAGAAAGATACACATTCCCAGGTCGGGGTTTAATCACTAAGTTGTTCCTGATGAACTTATCTCCATTTCTTTCTATGTAAGAGGAGTCTGCTTCCCACACAGAATCAGCCATAATAAGCTGACTTATCTTCTCACTGGCTTTAAGTTTAACATGAGATACTAATATCACCGAGGTATCCTGATAGATTCCCATTCTGTTAGAAGCACTATCCTTTATACTTATGGCAATGTTATA
>JBGQMP010000244.1:0-2947 GCA_041500685.1 Thermodesulfovibrionia bacterium
AACAACTCCCTTCAGTAAGGTAGCCTTTTATCTCTCCATAAGAATTTTTCTTATATCTTCTTATATCTTAACAGTTATCAGTGTGATTCCTATCACAATGTCAAACAAGAAAAGTTTTATATTTTTAAAAACTAAAGTTGCAAGAGCCGAATAAACAGATTAAGAATTTTATTGATTCCCATTGTAATCTTTATAAAATTAAAGCAGGGCATTGCTGTAGCATTGTTACTTTGAAAAATGCCTCCTTATAGCTGATTGGTTGTTTTCAATCTTCAATCTATGATTCTATGGATAATTTCTATGTAGCAAAAATTGTAGCAGTTCTCACCCACAATATTGCTGTTTCTTCTGGCCCTCTACATGCTATTCTGACCTCGGTAACCTCATTTTAGAAATGGCATCTCTAAGGGACTCCACAGAATTGCAAGTGGAATGCCTGAGCGATGGGGGGCTATGGATAATCCCGTGCCTGCGGAGTGGCGGGAGGGTCTAGCAGGCACATCGTAGTTAAAAAACTGAATCCAAGAACAATATCAATTCAAATTCCCAAAAAGTCCTTCAGTATGCTTCCTGAGTCAGAGTTTTCGTCTATTCTTTATTTCTTTTACTATACCCTTAACAGTGTAATCTTTTAACCACTCCTGTCTTTCTTTGGTATAGTTACCTATCCCACCCTCATACTGCTGGAGAAAACGGACCATTCCTACAGGTCCCAGAGCCTTTGCTAAGGCCTCTAATCCTATTTTCCTTATGGCGATAGGGGCCAATGTTTGAATGCTCATTTTACAATCACCTCCATTAACCATCTCACAGGGTTTTCTACCTTTACCTTCAGGGTATCTTTACACTGCGATGCCTTACGCAATAAGTCATCATCTGTTGTTAATAAAATATCTGCTTTGCCTTTTTCTGCACAGGCAATATGCAGGGCATCAAAAGGTTTAAAAGCTAAAAAACCAGGACATTATATTCTGGCATAAACTTTCATATTTTTACCCTGGTAGATATCTCTTAGCTCGAGTCTTTTTTCTATGTCTCTTAGAATCTCCTGTCTGCTTTTGTCCCATCGTGGTGCTATCAAGATACTATCAGGTGCAGTAGCAAAGAGCCTCTGGAGAACTATCCTTGGAGAAAGCCTTCCAATAAATTCAGTAACAAATTCAAGATATTCTTCGTAATCGAAAACATGGAATGGATTTTCTCTATAAATAATCTCAAGGGGTGTGTCTTTTACCACCTGAAGCTGATGGATTTTGAGGAAATCAATGGGTAGATGTGAGACTTCGCCAGCCATCAGAAGCATCTCTTTTTTTGACTCTGTTGGGAAACCGACTATTACGTGAGCTCCGATAAAGATACCTCTGCCCTTTGTCATATCAAGAGCTTTCAGAAAGGTATTATAGTCATGGCCCCTGTTAATGAACTCAAGGGTTCTATTATGGATTGACTGCATGCCATACTCAATGAGAATGAAATACTTCTTTGCGAGTTCCTCCAGCAACATAATTTTTTCCCTATCAACAGTATCAGGACGTGTCCCGATTGCGAGTCCAATTACAAAGGGTTCTGAAAGGGCTTCTTTGTAAAGGTGCTCTAACTCATCAACGGGAGCGTAGGTATTTGTATAGGGCTGAAAATAGGCAAGGAACTTCTCGGCCTTATATCTCTTTCTGATATAAGTGATTCCGTTTCTTATCTGTTCACTGATAGAAAGAGTAGGTTTACATGAGCTCGGCCTGAAACTGTCATTGTTACAGTAAATGCAGCCTGTGGTACCGATTGTTCCATCCCTGTTCGGGCATGTGAAGCCGGCATCCACATTCACCTTATAGACAGTGGTACCAAACTTTTTCTTAATATAGGAACCAAAGGAATTATATAGTTGCGGCATATTCAATTATTTATTTTTGTCAGTGGTTCTGTCAATCACTAAACAAGAGAAAGCACTGCAAAATGTTATCAAACTAAACAGTTTGTGCAGGAAGGGCTGTCTCATAATTTTTATAATCTACAGATTATTTATGTCGCCAGTCCTAATGCCTTACAGATTAATGGTTGTTTTGTTTACGCCCCAAAGGTTTTACTTTAAGGTGTCGTATAAAAATTCCCCACCAACCCTTCCTGTCTCTTTGTTTTCACTAATCGGAACTATTTCAGCTTCTTTCCGATCTCCTCCCAATCCTTTACCTCTACTGAACCTTCCACATCAACGAAACTAAAGGCCAGCGGCTTAAAATCCTTTGCTGATTCAATTACATAGGGGCCTCCGATTACTGCCTTGATTTTAAAACCTTGTTCAATAATCTCATTGAAAACTACCCCTTGGTCCCATGGGATTACGGGTGAAATTACGAATTTATTCTTCAACCATTTCTTTATCGCTTTTGCTGAAAGGGCTCCTGTCTGGAGAAAGACTACCGGATATCTTTTGTTGATCCTTTTTATTACCTTCTGGCTTTCCTTTTTTGGCTCTTGTGAAAATTTCCCTAAGAGGCTGCCTTCTACATCAATAAAGACGATCTTCGCTCCTTTCTTAAGAGAGAAAAGCAACCCCATTCCTTCTTCCTTGCCTGCTCTCGCTTTTATTGTATACATCCCGGTTTTTAGCGGAGTAAACTGCTTGAAGGCAAAGCCATCTCTACCTGAAAGACTCTTGCCAATAGATTTTTCATTAACAAAGAACTCTACTATCTCACCACCTTTGCTGAAGAATTTTCCCTTCACTTCAGCCTTGAGCATAACCTCTTTGCCTGTAGGAACAACCATATCGTGTACGAGGATATCTGATAGTGCCTTGGCTGGAAATGTAAAGAATAAAATGATAGAAATAAATGCAACAAAAATTCCCATCAAGATGTTCTCAAACCATCATGAACCTTTGGTTCACAAAGGATTTTATGAGAATTAAGTAATCCCCTACTCCCCCCTTTAGAAAAGGGGGGAGTAG
>JBGQMP010000245.1:0-2946 GCA_041500685.1 Thermodesulfovibrionia bacterium
CTCTTCTTTCTCTTTTGTCCAGGAATACACAGATCTTCAGACTTTTGGGACTCCTTGCAAGAACCCATTCTCTAATATGATTGAGGGTAATGCCAGAATCAATAATATCATCTACGAGAAGCACATCCTTGTCGGAAACGTCTTCTCTGATGTCGTAATAAATCTTCACCTCGCCTGTAGTGTCAGTCTTTATGTAACTTGAGGCGATTATGAAATCAACCGTAAGGGGAACCCTGATAGCCCTGAGAAGGTCTGAAAAAAACATGAAAGCACCTTTAAGGATTCCGACAGCCAGAATATTCTTGTCAGCGTAATCATTTGATATCTTCTCTGCAAGTTCTTTGACCCGAGCTTGTATCTGCTCTTTTGTAAAAAGGGGCTTACCTATAACCATCAGATCCTCCTTTATTTTACTGCCTCAATATTAACTGTATTTTATACAAAATAGCAATCTTCAAACCCCACCAGAACTCCCCTTAGTAAGGGGAGGATAAGGAGGGGTGACTCGTGACTCTCAACTATGTTTGAGGATGTTATAATAAGATTTGGAGATGTCCACGAAAGTCTTTTATATCCCATTCCGTTACAGAAGGTCTACAGAGACCCTTCTGAAAATAGCGACTAAAAAAACAAAAGGCCCTGATTATTCAAGAATCCTCTATATTGCACCAACACCGAGAAAGGTAAGAGATGCTCAACGTATATTTCATAATCTCATCGGGGGCTGTTACATCCCTCCTGAGATGATGACGATTAAACAATACTCAAAGAGGTTCTACTCTTTGTATGGTGACAAAAGCATCATATCTCATGAACTTATACCAGTCATAATCTCACAAGTCTCTGGAAAAGGGATAGGCTATGCATCCCTCATAACGGATTTTATCAATGAGATTAAGCAGTATCATCCGGGTAAAGATATCGAAACTATTGAAAAAGAACTAAAGATTATTTTTTATGATCTCGGTATTCCCGAAGAGGTCTCAAAGAGGACGATGGAGACTCTAGAGATCTTTAGGGTATATCAAGAAATTCTGGAAAGAGAGTCTGTTTTGGACGAGGATGACGTTATGGCACTATGCCCCCTCCTTATTCAGGGTCATCACTGGAGTCCCGAGACGCTTGTACTCGACGGATTTTATGAACTTACCAGGTCAGAAGAGGCGATTCTCAAGGCACTGATCAACAGTGCAAAGGACACCGTCATTTCGATATCCTACGATGATAATTTAATTGAAATAACAAATAGTTATATCACCTTTATCAAGAATAACTTTAAAGTTGAAGAAGTCTATTTATCTGCTGAAGAAAAAGGAACAGAGCCTTTTTATCACCCCTACCAGGGAGTAGAAGAAGAGGTTGAAGAAATTGCAAGATATATAAAGAGCTACTTTATATCTGGAAAGATACGGGAATTAGAAAAAGTAATAATCGCATTTCCAAAATTACATGAATATTCAGATATCGTAGAGCGCGTTTTGAGAAGATACGGTATTCCCTATACTATCTCAATTTCAAAGTCTGTTGGAAAGACACGCCCCTTTCTTGACATGATAGCCCTTCTTGAATCAGTTACCGACGATTATCCGCGACTATTATTCTCCCGATTTCTTTCATCACCATATTTCAAAAATATGCCTCAAGAGCTCAGAAAAGGGATCCCGATGCTCTGCCTCAGATCAGGGATCATAAAGGGGAAAGATGCATGGCTCAACCTGTCGAAGACAGTGAGCAGTGAGCAGTCAGCAGTCAGCAGTCTTTCACATGAAATTGAGAAAGGGCTCAAGTGGATATTTAGGAAACTCGAACCACTGGAATCATTTAAGAATAATGGCACCTTCAGCCAATATAGTGAAGTAATTAGTAAGATTCTGAATGACCTCGATTTTTCAGGTCTCAGTGACCAGGATACAGATCTAAAGGAAAAGGTATTTGATATATTTCAAAAACTTTCTTTTATTGATAATCTTATACCTCGCCTCGCGGGAACGAGTCGTGATGGTGCACCCTACTCCTTACGCCAATTCATAGATGCCCTCAGACATATCCTCAATGCCACACAGATTGAGGCAGAAGGCACAGGTGCTCAAGTTATGGGTTTTTTTGAGCTGAGAGGAATCGAGCCAGAATATCTTTGCTTAGGGGGTCTCAAGGAGGGAGACCTGCCATCTAAGCCTGATGTTGACTACATACTGCCTGACAGTGTAAGGACAAAGTTCGGCCTGGTAAATCTTCAAAAATATTTGCTCCTGCAGAGATTCTTATTCTCCAGAACGATAGAATCAACGAAAAACCTCTGCCTTTCCTATCCCGTAATGGAAGGTGATAGATTTTTTCTTCCTTCTCCATTACTTCCCTGGAATAGAGAGAAAAAAGAGATGGTTTCTGGAATTTATTCAAAAGAAGAAGAATTAGTGAGAAAAGGCAGGATGCCCTTTGCATCATATATTACGGAGATAGAAAAAGTCGGTGAAACATTCATCAGGAATAAATTTGGAGAAGACTCATACATTAGTGTCACTGACATAGACTCTTACAGGACATGTCCTAGGAAGTTTTTTATTGAAAGGGTCCTCAAGCTTGAACCTCTTGAAGTAAAGGAATACAGGATAGAGGCTATGCTCCTCGGAACCATAGTCCATGAAATAATGCAGCTACTTTTATCAGAATCCTTTGCTGATGCCGAAGAACTCCAGGTTAGGGCAGAAGAGATAATGAAAAATATTCTCCCCAAGAAACCTGTCGAGACTTACTGGAAAAATCTAATTATGGATGCCTTCCTTTCTATCTTGCCTGACATTTATGAACTCGAAAACAAGCTCATTGATGAGGGTTATTCATTTATGAAGGCTGAGTTCCTTGTTGATGGTGAAATCATAAATGGGATAAAACTGAAGGGAAAGATAGACAGGGTGGATAAAAAAGTTCAAAGTTCAAAGTTCAAAG
>JBGQMP010000246.1:0-2938 GCA_041500685.1 Thermodesulfovibrionia bacterium
GAGTTATAGACCTTGTGAGTAAAGACCTGAACACCCTTCTTTCTGACATAGATGGTAGAAAGGTAAAGACGATTATGGGTGAAAGGGTTCTGAGGACAAAGAATGTAGCAGTAATCAGAGAAGTGATAGGTTTCAGGCATAAGATACTCAATCTCATCTCTGACCCGAACATTGCATACATGCTGATGCTCCTCGGTTTTTATGGTCTCTTCTTTGAACTTACCAGTCCTGGTTCAATCTTTCCTGGAGTATTGGGAGGAATCTCTCTTATCCTTGCCTTCTATGCATTCCAGACACTTCCAGTAAATTATGCGGGGCTTTTGCTGATTATTCTCGCCATTATCCTCTTTGTCCTCGAAGTAAAAATCATATCCCATGGAATACTCACTATCGGAGGAATAATCGCCATGATTATAGGTTCGTTGATGCTCTTTGAATCACCAGCACCCTTTATGAAACTGTCTCTCTACGTCATTCTCCCTGCTGTTGTTATAACCACCTTATTTTTCACTCTTATAATCGGTCTTGCTGTTAAAGCGCATAGGAGAAAACCTGTTACTGGACCAGAGGGCCTCATAGGGGCAAAAGGCATTGCAAATACAGATATAACAAAAGATGGGGGTATGGTATTATTACACGGTGAACGCTGGGCAGCATATTCTGATGAGCTGATATCAAAAAGTGAAAAAATAATAGTTGAGGCTGTTTCAGAGTTAAAAGTAAAAGTTAAAAAATTGAAATGAATTTGCAAAGTCTAAATAGGTTAATTGGGTTTACTTGGTTTACACAGTTTCTTGAGTTAAGAAACTTAATAAACTCGACAAACTCAAGAAGCTCAAAAAACCTTTAAAAGGGAGGTTACTATGCCAGGTTTAGCACCGTCATTTCTGGGTTTCCTTGTAGTAATTTTTTCAATTGTTTATTTTCTCTCAAGCGCCATCAAGGTCTTGAGAGAGTATGAAAGGGGAGTTGTCTTCAGGCTTGGAAGGGTTATACCTGTAAAGGGTCCAGGGCTTGTCATAATCTTTCCCATAATTGACAAGCTTGTCAGGGTTAGCCTCCGTATCGTCGCAATGGATGTTCCATCACAGGATGTGATAACAAAGGACAATATTTCTGTTAAGGTGAATGCCGTTGTTTATTTCAGGGTGATTGATCCTGTAAGGGCGATCACAGAAGTAGAGGATTTTTTATATGCAACTTCGATGATAGCGCAAACAACACTCAGGAGCATCCTTGGCCAGAGCCAGCTTGATGACCTACTTACGAAGAGGGAAGAGGTGAATGCAGAACTTCAGAAGGTAATTGACTTCCAGACAGAGCCGTGGGGTATAAAGGTAACGGCAGTCGAGGTTAAGAATGTTGACCTGCCAATAGAAATGCAAAGGGCGATAGCAAAACAGGCAGAGGCTGAGCGTGAAAGAAGGGCAAAGATTATCCATGCTGAAGGAGAGTTTCAGGCTTCACAGAAACTTGTTGATGCTGCAAATATCATCGCAACAGCACCGTCTGCCTTACAGCTCAGGTTCCTCCAGACCCTGACAGAGATTGCTACTGAGAAAAACTCGACAATAATATTTCCTGTTCCAATAGACCTGATTAAGCCTTTCTTAGAAAAATATTGGAGAAACGAGGGTAAATAATGGAAAATTATCAGTTCTCAAACACTCTCAACCTGTTAGTCAAAAATGTGAGGTCCACTAGTAAATATTAAAAATGATATTAACGAAATTATAAATAATAGGATCATAACAAAAACTTCAATAGCTATAAGAACTAATATTTGCAACGCCGCAAACACACAAACGTTATGCCCTTTTGCAACCTGAAATTAACAATTTATGTTATAGTAGTAATAATGTAAAGCTCAGTCTTATCAGCTGACAGTAAATTAGACCTTCTGTTTTGACCCTTATCTAATTCCCTTCTGTTGTCAAAACAAATAAGAAGTACAACTATATATTGGGCTGTAAGAACCTTTATGTTATGCAGTTAACATTAATTTATTAAGGAGTAACATGGAAGAAAAGGATATTTTTGAAGAGATTATAGACATAGGCAAGAGGCGCGGAAAGCTTACTTATGATGAGATAAATGATGCCGTTCCCTCAGAATATTTCTCCCCGGATGATTTAGAAGAACTTATGGACCTTTTACATGATATGGGAGTTGAAGTTGTAGATGATCAGGCCCCCGACATTACTGAGGAAGAAGTCTTAGCTTCAGAGGAAGAAGAGGTGTATGAAGAAACAAAGGACATTGTTCAAGCATATTTCCATTCGATGGGGAATATTTCAATACTTAAAAGGGATGAAGAAATAGAGCTTGCGAAGAGATTGGAAGAAGGAAAAGAGATAATTAAAGGGATTATTACAGCGCTGCCTTTATACAAGAAACTCGAAGCGAGTTTAGATGGCAAAAAAGAAGAGGACTTGAAAAATTCAGAGGAAGAAAAAAAAGATGAAGCTCTTGAAAAGAGCTTGAAAATACTTGATAACCTCATGATAAAAATTGAAATAGCAGATAGAAAAATTACAAGATATGGGACTTTAAAAGATTTAAAAAAATTAATAAATGAAAAAAAGAAACATGATATCAATTCTATACAACTTAATACCATTGTAAAAGAAGTTCAGAATGAGTATAAGCGAGTTGAATCAGAGGTTGGGATCAGGATTAACGAATTGAAAGCGACGTGGGATAAAATAACTAAAGCAAGAATCCTTGTTAGTGAAGCAAAGAATGAATTAATAACTCGTAACCTGAGATTGGTAATTAATATAGCTAAAAATTATGTAGGAAGGGGATTAACTCTGCTGGATCTCATTCAGGAAGGGAATATCGGTCTTATGAAGGCTGTAGATAAGTTTAAATATGAAAAAGGATTTAAATTCAGCACATATGCAACATGGTGGATAAGACAGGCGATAACGAGGGC
>JBGQMP010000247.1:0-2936 GCA_041500685.1 Thermodesulfovibrionia bacterium
ATCAATAATATTCCTGTAAGAATCCTTGCGTGTCTGATATTGCGTTTCATTGACTTTCTGTTCCCGTCAAAAGGAGACGTCATAATAATAAGAGCTTCAAAATAGCAGGGAAATATGGAAACAATACTATTTCAATCTAATTATGCGCCCTTAACTAAGGGCGGCCAGAAAAGCATATGGTATTCCCCGCTAGGAATGGATAAGACTAAATATAAACCTGTTCTTTTCTGCCGGGAAGACGGAGATCTAACTATCAAAGCCAGAGTAGCCGGTATCCCGGTGGACGTTAAAGAGATACCCCAATTTCGTATTCTTTACATTTGCCGGAGTATTAAGTTTATTGTTAATATATAATCCGCAGGAAGCTCATGGATATAAGATTTCTTGATAAGATATTTATGTAGTTACACATGTGGCAGGTGTTTGAACAGATGATAAACAGTATAGGGGAATAGTTCAGTAGCATATAGGGAACTTTATCCATCCTGCTAAAATGCTCGATTTCTTAATCGGCAGTATAATGACTGAGGCCATAGAGATCCATGCGACATCACGTTAAAACGCTTTTAAAAGAGATATATCTCTGGGCTAGGAAAACATTATTATGGCCCTTTGTGCTTTTAAGGCAAACCAAAACTCCCTCCCAAAGCAAGATAAGAAAGATTTTGTTTCTAAGATTCGACCGTATCGGTGATATGGTCCTTTCCACTGCTGCCTTGAAGGCGTTGAAGAGGGCCTATCCTGAAGCAAAGATCACAGTCCTTGCCTCTGAGCGGAACTATGATATCTTGAAGCATAATCCCTGTGTCGATGAAATCCTTATTTATAACGGAATTCTTTGGTTCATAAGAGAGATACGCCCGCGGGGGTATGATCTGGTGATAGATCCTTTTTTAACCTACGAGTTGAGACAGGCCTTTATGACGTATCTCACGGGGGCAAAGTACCGGATCGGTTTTGAAGAGTCAGGGAGGGAGATTTTCTTTAATCTCAAGGGCCCTGTAGTCTCCGCGCCGAAACAGATGGTCGATCATCTGTTAGATCTGGTGGAACGGCTCGGAGGAAGGAAGAAGGGCTATGCGCCAGAGGTCTTTTTGAGCGATATGGAGATACAGTGGGCCTCTGAGGTTCTTGAAAACAAAGGAATCAGTACTAATGAATTAACCATAGCCATTCACCCAGGGGCTTACTACCCAAGTCAAAGGTGGCGGGCTGAAAGGCTTGGGGAACTGGCAAGAAGGATCCTTGAGCAGTGTGGGGCAAAGGTCATTCTCCTCGGCTGCAGCGATGAGGAAGGGCTTTTGAAAGCGGTAAAAAAAAGTGCGGGAGAGGATGTTCAGATCTTTTCTTGTGACAACATCAGGGAGTTTATGGCCCTATTGAGTAAGTGCGATCTTATGATATGTAATAATTCAGGTCCTCTGCACATCGCATCGGCCCTCAAGGTCCCCACTGTTTCTACGATAGGGCCGACAATTACCCCCTTATGGCTTCCCTATGGAGGAAACAATGTGGTGCTAAACAAGAGGCTTTCCTGCAGTCCGTGTAACAGGGCTAATTGTAAAGGCCATGAGTGCATGGAATCGATAACAGTGGATGAGATATTCGAGGCGGTGAAAAGGCAGATCGCGCACATCAGATTGGAACGAAAGATAAAGGGACGATCAATAGCAAAAGGAAAACACTGAGGTTTCAGGGTTGCATGAAAGAACCAAAACAAATCATCGTTGTTGATTTTGGGGGTGTTGGTGATCTGGTTTTGTCCATCCCTTTCTTGAGAGGGCTCAAAGAGGCCTTTCCGTCTGCTGAGGTATCTGTGTTGTGTGCTCAGAGGGCAGGGATGATCTTAAAAGAACAGCCGTATCTTGCAGAGCTTTTTTTAACTCCCATAACCCTTCTCGGTCTCTTCAAAACAGGTCTCCAATTACGAAAAAAACGCTTTGATATGGCGATCAATCTAATGCCTGAAACCTCATATATATCCGCCATCAAGATGTATCTCCTTTTCTTCTTGATCAATGCAAAGGAATGGGTTGGGAGGAACACCGAGGGAAGGGGCTTTTTTTACCATATCAAGGTGCCGGAGCAGGAAATGCAAAAAGAAAATGAAGTTCTCTTTTACGGAAAGATCCTCAAGGCGATATCTGCGGGTGCATTTGATGAGAGATTAGAATTTTATATCTCCAAGAATAATAGGAAGAGGGCAAGGAATCTCTTAGCTAAGGAGAGGAATTCGCCGAAAAATCCTTTCGTTCTGCTCAGTCCAGGCTCCGATTGGCCCTCAAGGAGATGGCCCATTGATCGGTATGCCGAGTTAGTGAAGCGTTTGAAGGAATTGGTTCCTTCTGCCGAATTTGGGGTCATTGGAACCCGGGGTGAACGGGAGTTAGCCTATTTCATCAAGGAGAAATGTGGTGAGAGAGTCTTTATACTTTCCGGCAAGACCCCCCTTGAGATACTCCCTGCTGTCTTGGAAAAGGCTTCTTTGGTGATAACTAATGATAGTGGCCCTGCCCACCTTGCCCGGGCAGTGGGCACCCCCGTCGTTATCCTCGCAGGACCAAGCGCGCCTGCATATTTAACAATTAAGGGGAGGAATAAAAGTATCCTAATGCATCATCTTGTTTCATGCTCACCGTGTCTGAAGGTATCGTGTGATACGATGGATTGCTGGAAGGAAATATCGGTACAAAAGGTAGTGGAGGTTACATCAAAACTCATGGAAAGAAAAATCAATGAAGCGCATAGCTAACATTGCCAACTACTTAAGGGCTTTGATAGAGAAAAAGGACGAGTTCCAAGAGCCGTCAGGTGGTTTTCTTCCGTACCGGGTAAGACAGAGGGCGGTCTCGCTGATGACGAGTAAAGGGAGGCTCCTTGACGTGGGGGCGGGTGAGGGGTTGCTGTTGAAGGCCCTTGGGCCTCAGACGGAGAAG
>JBGQMP010000248.1:0-2923 GCA_041500685.1 Thermodesulfovibrionia bacterium
ATCTTGTCGATTTGCAGGGGTTTTTCAGCATGTCTGCCTTCTTGTTAATGCAACGTTTGTCCTGTAATCAGGGACACATCCCATATTATTTTCCTTCTTTCTTCCTTGGTCTCCCTGGTGACTTTAAAGTAAATCTCCTGGCAAGTTTCTGTTCTATGTTTCTTACAAATATTTCACTGCCATGAGACAGTATGCAAGGATTGGTGAGTCCCATTTATCTGCATATTTCTTGAGTAATGATAAGTATTGCTCTCTGTCTTTCTTATCAAAAAAGACCTTCTCTCTATTGTTACCTCTCTGGACAACATGATGAGAATATTCAGTGACACATCCCATATTTCTTGACAGTACAGAACTTATTTATTTGAAATGCGATAGACCAAAAAAGTAACTTAATGGAGATAAAGTATGGGATGTGTCCCGATACTTTGCCCGAGACTTTCCCTATCTACTCTTGACAGGAGAAAATTTTTATGGTATGTTTAGCTTGAAATAGTACTTCCGATAAAACCAAACTTTTGCAAAAAGAGGAAGGAAAACGGAAGACATTTACAAAGAGCGCCGAACTGCCGAAGGATAAGCCTTTTGGTGAGTTTGGCATTTTTTTAGGCGAAAGGAGGTGAGCAATGAATAGTCCTAATTTATACGAAGAAACAGTCAGGGTAGCATCCGAACTGTATGAGAAGAATGGTCGAGTAGAAGGTTGTGATCTTGACAATTGGATCGAGGCAGAGAAAATTCTGCAGACAGCAATGAGTATGAACAATGATAATAATGATAATAATTCTTACGAAGAAACAGTCAAAGTGGCGTCTGAATTGTATGAAAAGAGTGGACGGGCAGAAGGTCGTGACCTTGAAAATTGGCTTAAGGCAGAGAGAATTATGAAAGAAGGAGAACAATTTTGTGAGATGTTCATGCAAATGCTGGTGCAGAACCCATTATCTGCATGCAAACTTATGGAGGCAATAAAACTACTGTTGGAGCTTGAACAGAAACAGGAACTTGAAAGACTGATTCACTCTGCTTGATCCAAGATACTTTTTGCGGCGTATAACAGTTTGACAGGTATAACCTGTCAAAGTCTAACCTTTCAGGAAGGGGATAGGTAGTTATTTCTTTTTTTATCTCAAAATCTCAGCAGTGAAGGTATAGAGGTCTGCATCCTTCCAGGCATTTCTCTGCAAGCCAGCCTTCATACACACATGTTCAAGAAAACTATCCCTATCCCATCCAAATTCTGTTGCAACGTGCGGAAGGAGGAGTCCACTCTGCATCCCTTTCATTATATAAAGGCCATGCTTGCCGACCTGAATATCTTTTACATCCTTCAAAGGCATAAAAGGCGACAAGATAGAGATTTCAATATCCATATCTTTTAGTTCTTCCTTCTTCATCGGAGGAAACCTTGGATCACTTGAACATGCGGCTACAGCATTTTTTATGATTGATTGATAAAGAGGCATAATAGCCTGGATATGCCCTATACAACCCCTTAAATGGCCGATTTCCTTAATGGTGACAAAGACGGCACCATTCGCTCTGAACTTTGGATTCTTTATTTCTACTTCTGGGACTTTCCCATGAGTGACATGCTCAGTGATAGCATTTCTTGCCATAGTAAGCAGTTCTCTTTTTTCTTCTTCTGTATATGGGCTTTTATACAGTCCAATAGATGCATACCCAACTACCTTTTCTTTGTCATTTGTAACATCTCCTGAGTTCGCATATTTGAAGATTACACCGAGGTTTGCTCCGGATCTCCGTGCCACCTCCGTCACAACAATAACCGAGAAGCCGCCGCACAGTTCGGCCTTGCCAGTTCCCAGAAGCTCTATTATGTCTGTCATAGAAAGTCTTTCAACTGCTGATACGATCTTATTATCCATCTCCTTTGCTGTAGGATAATCATGATAGTGAGAGAGATCTGTGCTTGCTATGAGTAGGGTTTTATCATCGAGGATCTCTGTTAACTTCGATATAAGATGTTCAAAAGTCTGTCTTGAAGGAGAACCAATAAGTATGGGTACTATCGTAAAGTCCTTGAGAACTGTCTGGAGGAACGGTAGTTGAACTTCAAGAGAGTGCTCTTTTTCATATGCCTCAGGGTAAAACTTCACATCCGCAGTTTCATTCACTAAATCTTGCGCAATTTTTTCATTAATTTTTACGTCACCAAGAGGTGTCCTGAAACTGCCCTTTGTATAAACAGAAGCGCCCCTGAAGCCCGCATGATGGCTTGGCCCTATGAGGATAACTTTTCTTATATCACTGCCTTTAATCTGTTTATATCCGTATGCTGCAACTTGTCCTGAAAATTCATAGCCTGCATGCGGTAAAATGAGAGCTAATAGTTTTCCTGTACTTGGAATTTTTTCAGCTTTCGAGAGAAAACCATCTACAGAATTCTGAAGTGATTTTTTATCAGCAGGATAGAATGTCCCTGCAGCGGAGGGCTCTTTTACGGTTTCAGCACAGCAGGGAGAGAGAAACCCGATTATCAGTAAGCAGAAAGTGAGGAACAAGCAACAGGCCTGCTTTAAGAGATTACTTCGCCCCGACTTTATGTCGGGACTCGCAATGACATTTCGATAACCCTTCACAATCCTGATTAAAATCAATCCAACCTTCTCCAGAACATGGCTACCTTTGGCTTTTGTTCAGCTTTAACTTTTTTGCCAAACAAGCTTAGGATGCCACCAATGATAAAAAATCTGAAAAAATCTCTTCGTGTTAGCATGTTCACCTCTCAAAATATTTTACAGTTTGCCCAGACCCAACTTTGTGATAGCCCATCCCCTTAGTGCATCTTTATGTTCACCCTCACCCTCGCCCTCTCCCATCAAGGGAGAGGGAAAAAGCAGGGAGAGGACACTCTACTCCGAGCCTCTGATAACCTTGTACTTGCCGAGGCCGAAGCTTG
>JBGQMP010000249.1:0-2921 GCA_041500685.1 Thermodesulfovibrionia bacterium
TAGTTAATATGACTCTGTATTATCTGACCTCCAAGGGTGTATTCCACAGGGTCCTCTGCGGTAACTATCTTGACACCAGAGGTGTCAAGGGTTTTGAGGGCAGCATAAAGGGCGGTTGTCTTTCCGCTTCCTGTAGGTCCAACGTGGAGAATAACGCCATAGGGTGCACTGATAGCTTCTTTGTATAATCTCATGTTGTGCTCGTTCAATCCAAGCATATCGAGAGAAAGGATATCGCTCTTCTTATCAAGTACTCTTATTACCACATCCTCTCCATAAGGCGTTGGCACAGTAGAAACACGGAGGTCTATTGTGATGAGAGGATTATATTTTGTAAAGTTTATTCTTCCATCCTGAGGTTGCCGCCTCTCGTCTAACCTCATATCGCACATTATCTTCAATCTCGTTATAAGGGCGTCCTGCGCATATTTTGGTACTATCATGACCTCTGAAAGCTCACCGTCTATACGGTATCTTATGCGTAAATAGTCTGAGGCAGGCTCAAGGTGAACGTCACTGGCCCCTTTTTTAAATGCCTTCTCAATTATCATATTGGCAAGCATGACAATGGGGCCGCTATTTTCTGTAGCATCCTCTCGTGCTACCTCTGCAATCTCTACCTTGGGTTTAAAGCGCTCCTCCACCTGGGTCAGGATACTTCTCATCTCTACTTCAGCTCTTGGAATTGCATAAAATTTATCAATGGCTGTAAAGAGTTGTCTTGATGTGGTCATCACTACCCTTACGTCCCTTATCCTGAATTTTTCATCTTTGTAAAGGCGGACTACTTCATCGAGTGCCATAAAATCTCTTGGTTCGACCATAGCAATAGTAAGGGTATTGTCTTCATACATTAAAGGTAACACCTTGTAATTCTTTGCATAGGAAGGTTTAATATGCTTTAATAATTTTGATGGAGGCTCTGGATACAAGGTGAGATCTACAAATTCATAGCCGAGATATCCAGCTTTTATCGTAGCTAACTTCTCTTCAGAGAAACCTGCTTCTGAGAGAATTTGTTCAATGTTCTTCTTTTCTTTTACACCTCTTGCACAAAGATCCTGCAGTCTTTCTTTTGTCAGGAGCTTACTTTCTATAAGCAGCTCTTCAAAGCTCTTTCCTGATGGCATTCTTGAAGTCATCATATTCTCGTAAACCTTGTTAGAGAGTTCGGGTGGGGCTTTCACCCATACCCTCCCTATAAGAACAGGGTTTTCTTTCTAATGGGGTAAAGATGAGTATCAGTCTTTTCACCTTTCTGTTATCATCAAGATAAGGGATGATTTTTACCTCGAGCACCTCTAATAATGCTATCCTCCTGAATCCGTAAAGAAGCACTTCATTTATTTTTTCTTCAAGCTGGGTGTTGGTGAAGCTGGGGAAGAGTTCAAAAAAGTATTCTCCAATCATTTTCTGAACAGGGTATCTCATTCCACTCATAAACTCTAAGAATTTACTTGCAGAAATAATCCTTTTGTTTATATCCAGAACACAGACACCTTCTTCAATATCGTCAAGGATATACTCCTTAAGCCTCTTTTCATCTTCTATGGTCTGGTATAGAAGGGTATTATTCAGGGCAATATTCAGTAAGTATGAAAGCCGTTCCATCGTTGATACATCAGAGTCCGAGAATCCGTCAGGTTTATTAAGTGCCTGAAACACACCGATAACGTCTCCATCTGTCTTTACAGGAATAGGCATGACCAATATGCTTTCTGTCCTATATCCACTTTCTCTGTCCCATCTTCTGTCAAAAAATAGCTCCCTGTCAATGACTTTCAATTCTGCATCATCATAAGCATCCTTAACATTTACAATCTTTTTTGTTATGGCCGAATAACCAGCAAGGCTGCTCTTAAATAGAGGTAGGCGTATTTCTATAAGACTTTCTGCCTGCAGAACCTTGGAATACAATTCATTACTTTCCCTGTCAACCAAGTAAAGGGTGCATCTGTCAGCCTTGAGGATTGACTGTATTTCTTTGACTACTGTAGTAAGTATCTCATCAATGTTGAGGGTTGAGAAGATAGTATTCAGGATAGAAAAGAAGTTACCTGTTTCTAACGGAAGTTGGTCCATCTGGCTCTCTTTTTAATATCATGTGATTATATAGAGGTTTCATTCTACATCTTTTCATCATAATTCGTTATCAAAACGCTATATCCCTCATCCGAGAGGATTTTAGCGAGGCGTAAAGCATCATTTTTTTCACGGAATGTCCCAATCCTGACTCTGTAAAATCTGCTGCCACTAATATCAGCCTCCGTGATATATACTTTATCGTATCTGAGCTCAAGTGCTGTTTTGAGTCGTGTAGCATTAGAAACTTCTTTAAAAGAACCGATTTGTATGGTGACAAGCCCAGCATTTGAGATGTCTCTTACTTCTCTTATATACCTGTGGTCCCTTCCCATGTATTCAATCCTGACCGCACCGACACCTTCCCCTACAAGACCTAATTCTCTTGCTACAGCATAAGACAAATCCAGATCCCTTCCATCTATAAATGGACCCCTGTCATTGACCAGGCAGCTTGTAGTCTTGTCAGTTGAGAGGTAAGTGACTCTCAATTTTGTACCAAAAGGATATTCTCTGTGGGCACAGGTGAAGGCATTCATATCAAATATGTCTCCTGAGGCTGTTGGCCTGCCATGAAAAGCAGGACCATACCATGAGGCAATGGTATAACGTGGACTTGTGTCTGTCTCATAGCGTGCAGAGGCGCAAGAGGATAACAGAAAAAAGAACACAGATATAAGGAGAGAAATAAAGCGAATTATCATTTCTTTACTCCGGGTGTAACATTTATAACAAAATTTGAATGATAATGGAAGAAAAATATTTCTTAAGTATGAATGAAGAGAAGCGAACTTATTGGGGCTTATCAGGTGGGACATAAAGCAGGTAATGTAGAGATA
>JBGQMP010000250.1:0-2909 GCA_041500685.1 Thermodesulfovibrionia bacterium
GTCTTCCCCATAGTAGAGAAGGATGTAAATGCAATATATCTCAACGGCAATATAAAACACCCTGGAAAATATGAATATAAACCGGGGATGCATGTTAAGGATCTCATAAAAGATACCACCGAGCTTTTGCCCGAAACCTACTTTAAATATGCCTTGATCAAGAGGATGAGGCCCCCGGATCTCAGGATAGAGCTTGTCCCTTTTAATCTCGGTGGATTTTTATTAGATAATGATCTGACAGACAACATCGAACTCAAGCCAATGGATATTATTTATATCTTCTCAACCTGGTTCTTTAAAGATAAGCCATTTATTACTGTAGAAGGAGAAGTAAGAAAGGGTGGAAGGTTTGACTTCTCTGATAACATGAGGATAAACGATGCTATTTTAACGGCAGGTGGTCTAACAAAGGATGCCTATCTCCAAAAAGGTGAGATAATACGAGTGGATAAAAACAGGCAGTACAAAACCATATATTTTGATGTGGCAAAGGCAATGTCAGGTGAACCCGATGAGAACTCACTGCTTCAGGACGAGGACAGGATAATCATCCATTCCATATTGGGATGGAGTTACAAGAAAAGTGTCTCTGCTGATGGTGATGTATTCAAGCCCGGGACATATCAGTACACCGAGAATATGACGGTCAAAGACCTGATATATAAAGCAGGCAATGTCCTTGAATCAGCCTATCTTGATGAGGCTGAGGTATCATCACAGATAGTAGAGAACGAGAAGATTGTCAAAATAGAACACAGAAAGATAAACCTTAAAAAGGCGCTGGAAGGTGACCCCACACATAATCTTTTATTGAAGCCATATGACAAACTCTTTGTTAAAAGACTATCAGACTGGCGCAAAGAACAGTTTGTAAACGTATCAGGGGAGATTTATTTCCCGGGAAGATACGTCATTAAAAAAGGGGAGCGGCTCTCTTCCATCCTGGAAAGGGCTGGTGGTTATAAGGATACTGCGTATCTTAGGGGCTCTATATTTACGAGGGAAAGGGTAAGGGAGATACAAAAAAGGTCCCTTGATGAGATGACAGACAGGCTTGAGCGTGAGCTACTTGCGGCAGGTGCTTCTTTAACTGCCACAGCCCTGACACCTGAAGAGGCAGAGATACGTAAAACCGAAATCGAACAGAGACAGAAATTTATAGAGAGCTTAAAAAAACTGAAACCAACTGGCCGCATGGCCATAAGACTCGCACATCTAAGGCTGCTAAAAGGAAGCGAATTTGATATAGAGCTTGAAGATAGCGATTCCCTCCTCATACCTTCTGAAAACAGGACTGTCAATGTTGCTGGCGCAGTCTTTGCATCGGGGAGTTTTATATACCGCTCAGAATTCGATTACATGGATTATATCAGCCAGTCAGCAGGCTTTAGCAGATATGCAGATACGAGTAACGTCTATGTGCTAAAAGCTGATGGCACTGCAAGAAAGCTGTCAAAAAACTTTTTAAGCTGGAATCCATTTAAGACTAGATGGGAGGTTTCAGCATTTGAAGGGGAAATAAAAGAGATCGAGCCAGGAGATACCATTGTAGTTCCTGAAAAACTCGAAAGGATTGCCTGGCTCAGGGAGATAAAGGATATAACACAGATACTCTTTCAGATAGCGGTCACAACCGGTGTTGTCTGGAAAATGTTCTAAAATAAAAGCAAGAATGAACAAACATATATTGATTTAGCAGAAAAGATAGTCAAGGTCTCTGCTATGCTCGGAAAATTCATAAAAATGTTGAAATGTGGGAAACTCGAAAAAGGCGAGGAAAATAGGAAAGGTGAATGACTTGCCTTTCCCGCCTTATACTTTTCTCGCTTTTACTTCTTTTCCCGCTTTCACCTCTTTTCCCGCTTTCTACACCCGCCTTCGCCTCTGATGAACCTTTTACAGGCCCGGGTAATAGGGGCACAACAGGCCTCATGGAGATACCAACTGCAAGAGTGATGCGTGAGGAAAGCTACAGATTCGGGATTACCGAAGTGTCCCCTTATTGGTACTATTATGTGGGATTAGTCCCTTTTAATGGGCTTGAGATTTTTGGAAGGGTTACAAGATTAGAAGGGGTCAGCACAGGATGGCAGGGCTATGGTGATGTTAAAGACCGTGCATTAGAACTCAAATACCAGCTCATTCCCGAAGAAAAATACATACCTGCTATAGCTATTGGCATCATGGATCCCCTTGGCACCAGGCTTTATCCATCACAATACATTGTTGCCTCAAAACAGATATATCCTTTCGACTTTACTATTGGATTTGGTAATGGAAGGTTTGGTAAAAGTCCATTGGTATCTGCGGAAGAAGGGATAAAGCTCGAGATGATTAGCGACCCAAAAGGGTGGCTTAAAGACTCCCAGTTCTTCTGGGGTATCCAGTTTGCCCCTTCTGAAAAATATGCCTTAATGGTTGAATACAGTCCAATTCTATACCACAAACAAACAAGTGATCCTGCACAACCCAAGTATTTCCAGGAGCCGGTGCCTTCAAATTATAATTTCGGTTTCAGATGGACACCATTTAAATGGACTGAGCTTGATCTCAGTTATCAGAGGGGCGATACCTTGGGCATTCAGCTTTCATTTAATTTTGACATAGGAAAACCCATGATACCCATTATTGATCTTCCATACAAGGAAGGGTTTAAGGATAAGCTTCTTCCCCTGAAGCAGCGCATTGGAAACGCACTGCTTCAGTCAGGCTTTAGCGATATAGGAATTACAGCCATGAATAATGAACTGTGGATTGATTTACAAAATGATAGATACTTTTATACCACAAAGGCACTGGGCATTGTGATAAAGACAATAGTGCCCATCATACCAGAGTCCACACAAAGAGTGCGTATTACCTTTAAAAAAATAGGTATCCCCATATTCACATTCGAAACAACGAAGGAA
>JBGQMP010000251.1:0-2904 GCA_041500685.1 Thermodesulfovibrionia bacterium
TCACTGATAGGTACAGGGCTTGCCTTAATATTCAGTATCTTCGATCTTATCGATAAAATAGATGACTTCATACCTAACAGACCTTCTCTGGAAAGTCTGTTGCTCTATGCCTTTTTTAACTTTCCTAAATATCTCCTTTACCTCCTGCCTGCTGCCATGCTCATATGCAGCCTATTCATATTCAGCCAGGCATCGCGTAATAGAGAGTTTACGGCAATAAAGGCCACAGGTGGGAGATTAAAGTTCATTTTCTATCCCTTTATTCTATCTGGCATTTTGGTAAGTATATTTGCCTTTATTACTGGGGAGACTGTTGTTCCTGATTTCTCAAGGAGGTCGGATGAATTAAAAAATACCCTTATGAACAAAGATACAAAACTCACATTTAAGGAAGGTACTCTCTGGCTGAGGGCTACAGATGGTTCACCTGTAAGGATAGAACTTTATATCCCTGAGAAAAAGATTGCAAAGGGTGTGAGCATTTTTGTTTCAGAGAAAGATTTCTTGAAGGAAAGGTTGGAAGCAGCGGAAGCAGAATGGGAAGAAGTTCAAAGTTCAAAGTTCAAAGTTGAAAGTTCAAAGGGCATATGGAGGCTTAAAAATGTGACTATCTATGACATTAAAGGTGGAAAGGTAATCAACGTAGAAAAGCTTGACTACCCATATCTTGAGTCTCCTGATTTCTTTAGTGAAAGAATTAAGAAACCCGAGGAGATGGGCATTGGTGAACTTTACAGATATACAGAGAGATTGAAAAGGGCAGGTTTCAGGAACACGAAACTCCTTGTGGACATGAACTCAAAGGTATCATACCCATTCATAAACCTCTTCATGATTATCCTCGGTGTATCTCTTTCCACGAGAGGCAAGATTGGAGGAGGCCTTGTTGCAGCAGGCCTTGGACTATTGATAAGTACTATCTACTGGTTTATTTACACAATGATGCTTTCCCTGGGATACGCAGGATTAGTGCCACCAATTGTTGCGACATGGCTCGTCCCAACAATATTCGGGATTGTTACGGCCTATCTCTTCAGAAATATACAGGAGTAACCATAGCAAAGAGCTAAGAGCATAGAGCAAAGAGTACAAAACAAAGAGCAAATAGCAAAGAGAGTAAATCAAAAAGTTCAAAGCGAAGAACTAGGGATAAGACCAGAAAAGCTCTATTTCTGAGGCAAAAATATTACTCAAGTCTCAATCTTTAAATTGACTTTAGGCCAACTGTTCTTTTATGATTAATAGGTTTTCCTGCGCAATAAAATATGAAATTTGGATTATTTCCAAAAGAAATAGACTTTTTTGAGATCTTCGATATGGCTGCATCGAACGTCACAAAGGCAGCCTCACTCTTTTTCAATCTCATGCTTTCGGAAAACTTTGATAACATGGAGGTCAAGGCGAAAGAGATATATGAATTAGAGCAGGAAGGCGATATACTAACGCATGAGATCATAAAAAAACTGAATAAGACCTTTGTTACCCCTATAGACAGAGAGGATTTATATGCCCTTGCATCCAGCTTAGACGATATCATAGACCTTATCTGGGCTGCAGCTGAGAGACTCATGGTATTTAAGTTAAAGGAACCTACCAAAGATGGAATGGAAATGGCAAAGGATCTCCTCATGACCACAGAGGTTGTGCAGAAGGCCATAAAACATCTCAAAGAAAAGAAATACTCCCATGTCCAGGAATATTGTATTGAGATAAACAGACTCGAAAATAGGATAGACAGGGTTTTCAGGGATGCCCTTGGAAAACTCTTTGAAGAAACGAAAGACTGTATCTTCATCATAAAATGGAAAGAGATCTATGAACACCTCGAGGATGCCTCTGACAGATGTGAGGATGTTGCCAATGTTCTGGAAGCCATAGTCCTCAAAAATGCATGATACTTTCTTTTTACTCCTCTGTGTAATATTCCTCGCAGTTGTTTTTGACTTCATAAACGGTTTTCACGACACAGCAAACGCTATCGCCACATCAGTATCAACGAGGGTTCTCTCGCCAAAAGTAGCCGTATCGATGGCGGCAATATTGAACATGGTCGGTGCATTATCAGGGACTGCAGTGGCCAAGACAGTCGGATCCGGCCTTGTAGGGCCTTACTGTATCACGCAGGTTACTATCATTTCTGCTCTTGTGGCTGCTATCGTATGGGATGTAGCCACTTGGTATCTCGGTCTTCCCACATCCTCAAGCCATGCCATCCTTTCGGGTGTTGTTGGCGCAGGAATAGCAACAGCAGGGACAGGTGTTATTATTCAAAACGGGGTCTATAAAGTTCTCGCAGGGTTAATCCTTTCTCCTATCATTGGGTTTATCCTGAGCTTCTTCTTGATGATATTTCTCTTATGGTTGTTCGGAAGATCTACCCCTACACTGGTCGGTAAACTTTTTGGCAGGCTCCAGATTGTATCAGCAGCCTATATGGCTTTCAGTCACGGCAGCAACGATGCTCAGAAAACAATGGGGATTATAACGATGGCCTTGGTGAGTTATTACAGACTTCCCGAGTTCCATATTCCGTTGTGGGTAATCTTCATGTGTGCAATGGCTATGGCCCTTGGCACGGCATTTGGAGGATGGAGAGTCATAAAAACCCTCGGCATGCGTCTTGTTCAACTCAGACCAATCCATGGGTTTGCAGCAGAGACATCAGCAGCGACAGTTATAGAGATTGCATCCAGAATTGGCCTTCCCCTTTCAACAACCCACGTGATCTCGTCTACCATAATGGGAGTAGGTGCCTCCAAGAGGCTATCAGCAGTTAAATGGGGGATAGGAGGGAATATGGTCCTCGCATGGATACTTACTTTGCCAGTATGTGCCCTCCTTGCATGGGTAATATGTAAGGGGATACGTTTGTTGATCACAGGTTAAAGGGTATTTTATTATGCA
>JBGQMP010000252.1:0-2893 GCA_041500685.1 Thermodesulfovibrionia bacterium
TGAAGAAGGCAAAAGAGCTTATTGCTCAGACGGGTGTTTGAAATGACAGATTTTAAAACATTTACAAGGGAACCCTCGGTAAGGGTATTTGCAGAAGAGTTCAGGAATACGAAAATCATCAAGAAATTTTCTGATGAAGAAAAGGCTCCGTCCTTTGCATTACTTCCTACTGGAGTTGCTGCAAATAGGCTGTTCGTTGTTGGGGTTCTCACTAAGAAGGAGAAAGCTGGTGACCAGGGAGCTTTCTACAGGGGTATTGTCAATGATAATACCGGGAACTTTTTCATTTCAGCCTCGCAATATCAACCTGAAGCGATGCTTGAGATGGCGAAGTTAAAGGAGCCAACATTCGTGGCTCTTGTCGGAAAGCCGAAGGTGTTCGAGAGACCCAGTGGTGGAATTCTTGCAAGTCTTCGCGCGGAGAGTATCATCGAAGTGGACAAGAAAACACGCGAAGAGTGGATAATCGATACCGCAGAAGCGACACTTGCAAGACTCAAGGCAATAGATGATGGAAAGGATCCGCGCGTTCTTGAAATACGTGGGATGTACGGAACTGATACCAAAGCTTACAAGGAGATTGTGAAGAGGGCACTTGAGAGCCTGTTTAAACAGGAAGTATGATTTTATGAAGACGGCTCTGGCACTAATTTTGCTGGTTATAATTGGTATGGCAATGGCGGGGTGTTCAGAGTACAAATCCCCAATCATTACACCAACACCAATTATTGTAGTTCCAGAAAATAAAACTCTTTGTTGTCCTCCTGTCATTGTAGAGAAATCAATTCTCTCGAAGGATATCGTTCGCACCGTAGTTAATGAATCTACGATGGATAAATTCAATCTGCCAGGGAACGGAACATACCGGTTCGAAGTGAGAACATACCAGGCAGATACTGAGTTGACAGTATCTATAGAATGGCAGGAATTGATATCAACGGATAAGTTCGGGACGAAGACCTACGGAGGATTTGGGGTATGGAATGGATATTGTGAATATCATAGTGTGATTGGTGGTTTTAATATCACCTGTTATCCGGATACGTTGGTGCAGGGAGCATTTTCAACGTACGATATCGGGGCAGTAGACAGGTGGCATGACCTGAACACAACTATCACACTTCCACGGATAACTGATAAGGATTACTATTATACATACGTAGTTGAGCCAAGGGATTTCATCAATCTTCACCTGGTTATTACCACCACCAAGGCAAACCAGGGAAGAATTACGATAGACGTCTTCAAGGAGGACTAACTTGATAAGGCGCATCATCAAAGGGATATTCGAAGATATCTTCAAGGATGATATCAAAGGTAGAGATAATAATGGGAGGATTTGTCCAAATGACGACTCTCCCCTTATAAAAAAAGTTATATCTGATATTGAATTTGAGCTTTGTGAAAAATGCGGCGGGTGCTGGTTTGACAAGGGAGCAAGCATTTCATCCCTTATTGATTTAAATATAGATGAAGGTGCAATTGATTCTGGTAAGACAACATTTGAGGACGAGGAGGATACACTTCACAATACAAAACATTGTTTGAAATGTCATCTGCTACTCGATATGTCACATAGAACATTTGAAAACAATATGGCAGAAATGTACACATGTGAAAAATGTAATGGTGTGTGGCTCGACGCAGGATATTATCAAAATATAAAAGATATACGAAAGAGGCAGGAATGGATACAGGCTGAAAGGACTCGAAAGGCAAAAGAATTCCATGGATTTGCAGATCCTCTACACGATAATTTTTCCGATACGTTCTGGATATTCACTCCGAATATACCAGCTCCTATGATGTATGCCTCGCCACGGGAGAGAGAGCGCATTCTCCAGGAGCGCAAAAAGTAATATACACAAAGACATCAAAACTATTATTGCAAGAGGTGGGGATATGGAAGAAGAGGAGAGAGATAAAGTAACACTTACGTTAGTTGATTCAAAAGGAAGACCTGCAGAAAGAAAATCTTTATATAGAAAATTTGAGGGATATGATGATAGAGTTCCAACTGGAAAGGCACTTAATCTCGTAAAAACAGCGGAATATGATGCAATAAATAAACTAAATACAAGACCAAGCTATTATGGCAGGCTTGTTGACGCCTCTACATATAACGGTACCCTTAAAGAAATACCTCCGGAACAAGCACTTTCATTATTGAGAGGATGGTTGGATGAAGCACAGGAAAAGGGTTTGACTGCAGATGAAGATGTTAAAAGAATATATGTAACCGCGAAACAGAGACCCGCAGCTCTTGGGCTCCCTGTCCCAAGCAGGGGACCATCCCAGTTCTGGACAAGATTCTTCCTACCAGGAAAAGCACATCAATCACCGGAATCAAAAGTTATAACCGCGTTAAATAACAATAAGAGATACATCAAAAGTACTGAAGGAGTGAATAATCTAAAACGAATATCCCCGGAGGAGGCACTTAGATACATAGAGAGCAAAAAGCAGGGAAAGAAAGCTCCAATAGTATATGGTGATACGCGTATTGCAACATCTGGAAGAGCACACATCCCAGATCCTTACAAGAGAATATATGATACATTTTACATAGTTGAAAAAGAGATACACCATATAATTCCCATCTCTCCACCTCCCCATGTAGATGGAGGTTTTTCTGCCCGGGGGGATAATGCTCTCAGGGCAATAAATGAAAGGTTCAGAGATAGAATTCTCCCAAGAAAGAAGATGCGAAAAGTGGTTGGAACGGAAAGTCGTTTTGATGTGTTCCTCGATTATACAAAGAATTTCATACCAAACGAAGAAGCTCTAAAAAGACTAAGAAGGGGAGAGCCAGTGTATGGTGAGAAGGACGAAAGGGGAGATTTCAAATCTTTCTATACTACAGCACAAATGAGAGCAAGAAAGAAGAAAAGAA
>JBGQMP010000253.1:0-2888 GCA_041500685.1 Thermodesulfovibrionia bacterium
GCAGCACGGGTTGTCAAACACAGCAGATACATTGTCTTGAAGATAGCTCAGGGAATCCATCGGTTCATTGATATCCTTCATGCCTATGAACGGATACTCAGCCTGCAGTTCCAATGAATATGAGATAGTATTCCCATCACGATAACCATCATACAAGGGAAACGTATGTTCATTCTTACTCTTTTTATGAGCAATAGAACAGTTTGGATAGATTGAATACTATTCATGCATGCCTTTACTGACATTTCTTTCATAGGTAACAAAATATCGTCTGTTATTCTCCAATAATTCTCAGCTATAATTGCTTATCGCTGGATTTGGGTATTATATAGCTTACTTTTAGCCTCTTCAGCCTTTCCTCATACAGGCAGGATGGACATTTACCTTGTATTTCATAGATTTTCGAGGGCATTGATCTGCATTTCTTTATCATTGAAAATGCACCAGCCATAATGGCATAGACACCTATGCCCTGTCATACTCGCATGTAATTGACAATACATTGCAATATGGTTATACTCAAATTAAGGTTTAACCTGAATCATAGTTAAACAATATTAAAGGAGGTGTTTTATGCCGACGGCGAGAGTTCTTGCTAAGGGACAGATTGTGATCCCAAAAGATATTCGTGAAAAGGCCAATATACACACCGGCGACAGGGTTGATGTGCAAATTACCTCGAAAGGCATTATTGTCGTGCCGATCAAGAAAACCTATACTGAAAAAACCAGAGGCTTGGTCAAGGGGAAACTGTCCATGAAAGACCTGGATGATCTCTATGCGGAAAAACCTTAGAGATTTCGGAGGCACGAGCGCTGTTTTCATTGATGCAACTGTTTTTCTCCATCATGCCTTTGATACCAACCCTGTCTCAGTCGAATTTCTCAACCGGATAGAACTCTCAAACATAAAGGCGTATACCTCGGCACTTGTGCTTGAAGAGGTTTCCTATAAGATTATGATGCAGTCAGCATCGAACTTTCTTGAAAAAGTGTCTGTGCAGCATGTCAAGAAGCTTTTGGAAAATCAGAGGAACAGAGGAAAGGTCTTAACCCCTCTCATCGAGTACATGGAATATATGAGCAAACTGCAGGAAGCAGGCCTGAATGTTATTGACCTGAAGAGCAGCGACATCAAACAAGCAGCACAACTGGCAAAAAACCACGGTCTTATAACCGCTGATGCCGCCCACGTTGCCGTAATGCTGAGGAAATCCATTCACCATATCGCGACTGAGGATTATGATTTCAGCCTTGTGCCTAATATCATTGTCTGGTCACCGTCAGCATAACCAAGTTACATCTTTCAGTAACTTTTCAATGGCCGGCTTAATTTCGGGCAATCTTTCTTTGACAACCTTCCAGACAATCTCATAATTGCTCCCGAAATAGAGATGACTGATTTTATCACGCTCGTAGATGTTCTTAATGCTTATAATTATGAGGCGTTGTCTTGATTATGGTCAATGAAAATATTAATATTATCGAGTAATTCTCGGAGGGGTGCCAGAGTGGTTGAATGGGGCGGTCTCGAAAACCGTTGTGGGGGTGACTCCACCCAGGGTTCGAATCCCTGCCCCTCCGCCATCTCATCAGATAGTCTACTACACTCTATCCACAAAACGATTGTCGCTAAAGCAGGATATAGCATTTGTCTGAAAATAAATTATCAAATCCCCCCTCACCCCCCCTTTTCTAAAGGGGGGATGGGGGGATTACTTAATTTTCATAAAATCCTTTGTGAGCCAAAGACTTATGATAGGTTTCCTAAGAAAATATTTCCCTCAAGGCATCACGTAACCGTGGATAAGAGAATTGGAAATTAATTCTCAATAATTTTGCAGGTACCATTTTTTGACTGCAGAGAACTACATCTGCTGTCTCCTGTAGAAATAACTTTAATATCCAGGCGGGAAAGGGAATAAAAACGGCTTTTTTGTATTCTCTGAGATGATTCATAAAGTCTCGAAACCGCACAGGATAAGGAGAACATGCGTTGATTGGACCTGATAGGCTTTCATCAGTGACAGCTAAATGATAAATGCGGACAAGATCGTTCATGTGGATCCAGGAAAACCATTGATTACCTGATCCAAAGATAAAAGTAAAACCAAACTGGAAAGATCTCAGGATTCGTCTTAAAAGTCCACCGCTTTTACCGAGAACCGGTGCAGTTCTTACTTGAACAGAACGCATGCCTAATTTTTCGGCTTGTCTTGCCTCATTTTCCCATGCCTCACAAAGTTCGGCCAAGAAACCCTGACCTCGAGAAGCTGTTTCATCAAGTTCTGTTTCTCCCCTGTCGCCATAATAACCAACTGCAGAGGCAGAAACAAAAACCCTCAGCTTTTGCTGAAGTTTGGCAATAAAATCGATAAGGTTTTTATTAATTCTTACTCTACTAACCCATATCTCTTTCTTGGTTTTTTTCGTCCAAAAAGTAAAAATATCTTTACCGCTCAGGTTGACAACAGCTTCCACCCCTTCGAACCAATGTTGTTCAAAAAGTTCGGGTTTTAGTAAATCAGCCTCAAAAAATTCTAACTGTGGCGAAACAATTCTTGGTTTATGTCTACTAAGAATAACGATTCGATGACCCTGATCTAATAAATATTGCGTAAGACGTTGCCCAATAAAACCACTTCCACCGCCAATGAGAATTTTCATATCTGGATTATAACCCCACCTCCCCTCCCCTTAGCAAGGGGAGGTCAAGGAGGGGTAAGGGAGTATTGAGTTTTATTGTCATTCCTGCAAAACAGGCTGTTGCAGAATGGGCAAAATCAGAATAAATGTCATGCTGAACTTGTTTCAGCATCTAATAAAATCAATGGGTTATGAGACCCTGAAATAAATTCAGGGTGACAAAACACTGTTTCTGCAACAGCC
>JBGQMP010000254.1:0-2876 GCA_041500685.1 Thermodesulfovibrionia bacterium
GACACAGGCACCTACAGGGTCAATAGATGTATCTTTTGAAAAGACGGTAAGTTTTGTCCTTTCACCTGGTTCCCTCACTATGTCTTTAATGACTACAAGCCCCTCATTGATTTCCGGGACTTCCATCTTAAACATGGCAGCAACAAATTGTGGGTTCGTCCTTGAGAGTATTATCGCGGGACCCTTTGTTGTAATCCTCACTTCTTCAATAAATGCCCTGACAGTGTCACCCCTTTTGAGATTCTCATTGGGGAGGGACTCTTTTATCGGAAGTATGGCTTCTGTTTTTCCAAGGTTCAGAAAATACATTCCCCTTTCTCTCCGCATGACCTGGCCACTGACAACGGTGCTTGTCTTATCTTTAAACTCGCTGTAGATCGCATCCCTTTCAGCCTCTCTTACCCTCTGGAAGATGACCTGTTTGGCTGTCTGGGCAGCTATTCTGCTAAAATCATGGAGGTCCAGAGGAATGTTGACCATATCTCCTTCATTCCCTTCTGGGAGGATCTTGCGAGCCTCCTTGAGAGAGATTTCTTCATTCTTATTCGTGACCTCTGAGACAATCTTTTTTGTTTCAAAGGCAGTTATATCACATGTCTTTGGATCAATTTTGAGGTCTATGTTTGTCCTTCCACCAAATCTTTTTCTCGTGGCTGAAAGCAGTGCAGACCTGAGGGCCTCAAGTAAGGTCTCCCTTGATATTCCCTTTTCCCTGCTTATCTGGTCTATGAGATAGCAGAGTTCTTTTGGCATTTTAATTCAACCTCCAGTCTTGCCTTTGATATCTTATCGAATGGAATATCTATCTCCCGACCATGAACTAAGAGTTTTAAAAAGACACTATTAACCTTTACGATCCTACCTATAA
Organism: Thermodesulfovibrionia bacterium; assembly: GCA_041500685.1. Lineage (GTDB taxonomy): Bacteria > Nitrospirota > Thermodesulfovibrionia > Thermodesulfovibrionales > SM23-35 > DASPRG01. Next base: position 869 of record JBGQMP010000254.1, read on the forward strand.
AAAGATTCTGGCCTTCTATTTTCTCGATTGTGACTATTCGAGCAAGTTTACCTATATTTTTTTCAAAATCTTTCATATCCCTAAGCGGCCTGTCAAGCCCCGGAGACGATACCTCAAGGGTATATGGCACTGGAATCGGGTCTTCGACATCAAGAAGAGCCTCGAGGTCTCTGCTGAACCTTTCACAGTTGTCGAGGGTGACCCCCCCTTCCTTATCGATCATAACTCGTAACAATAATTTACCCTTTCCGAAGAGCTCGATGTTAAATAATTCTACTCCCTGCTCATCTGCAGCCTGCTTTGCTAACTTTGTGACCCTATCTTTCGTCTCTTTCATGTATAATTATAATTGCCCATAAAACAAAAAAGTGGGAAACCCACTCTTTCTCGTAAACATCCAGATAGAACGGAATTACTATATCAGCTTTCTGGTTGAAAAATCAAGGATGAGATGAAGGGTGGGGAGGTGTATATAAAGAAAAGGGCGGCTCAAAGAGCCGCCCTTTTCTTACTTACGCGTCACGCGTTACGCAGTATGCAATTAGAATGTGAGGTTTATGCCGTGGACAAACTGGGTAACATTCTTATCTTCGATACCATAGGTATCGTGATAAAATCCTCCTGGCCAGAAAGCGCCTGCCTCTACAAAGTAGGTGAGGTTCTTTGTGATCTTGTACGAGCCTTTGAAGTCAAGCTCAGAGCCTAAACCTTTTGATCCTTCAACATCAGGCAACGACTTTGTTGCCCTGAGGATGAAACCGTCGAGAGAGAGGTTAATATCCTTTGTTGCCATCATATCAGCACCGAGATTGTAGTAAGTGGTATTGGCGATACCTGTGTTCCTTAAAGGAAAAGTTGATGCATTACCAGTAAGGCCCTGTTCCCATGCTGATGTTTTGACTGTGCGCTCATAGATCTGGGTGTAGTGCACAAATCTTGCGAGTGGGCTTACAGCATCACTGCCCCCAGTGAACTGGAACTCTCTGATATTATCGTCATTGCTATCATTATCGCCGCTGCCGATAGCGAAGCTGGCTCTCAGGTTAACAGGGTCAATCTTGTAACCGGCCTTGGCCATAAAGCCCCAGCCTTTGAACTTTAGTTGATCCATCCCTGAAACGGGAGAATCCTTATCATAGACATGTCCAAACTGCGTGTCAAACTCTGCTGCATAGGTTAGTGCCCCGGCGATCAGACCATTTGCATGTAATCCGACGTTCTGGAATGTTAAATCGAGAGCAGAATTGTTTATATTTGAGTAGTTTATGCCGAGGGTATTATCCTTATCGAGCTTGTAGGTTGCAAGAACAGTATAGAGATCGGTGTCATCAGTATTAAGCTGCCAGGCTCCTTCATAGAGTTTTCCAAGAATAGCGGCGATATTTAGTTCCTTTGTAGGTTGGACAAAGAGAACGATTGCGTCGTCACCAAACCTCTCGTGGTTCAGGAACTGCTTCTCACCGAGCGTTAAGAGTTGATGACCGATCTTTACACCGGCAGGGACTCCCAAGAGACCGGAACCTGTATACTGTATCCATAACTGGCGGAAGTACAGGTCTGCAACCGGTTTTGAGTCTTGAGTACCCCACTTGTAGAGACCGCTGACACCAAGCGACTGATTATCGCATGTCTCAAGTTCCATATAGGCCTGAAGATTGTCAGTGACCTTTGCATCAATAGTGAGATATGCATTTGTGGTATAAAGAGAAGCAGCCTCAGAATTAAATTCAACATCCTCACCGTCAATTGTCTGGTGACCATGTTGAACGGGTAGATAAGTAGCTGAAAACGGTACAGTACCATCCGAGAAGTTAACGGTACCACCAGTCAAGTCAACACCATTGAAATACCAGCCTCTTACGAGGATGCGGCCGCCGAGTTTGATCTCCACTTCACCATATGCCAGGGTAGTGAGACTCAACAAAAGAAGAACGGATAAAACTATAAAAATAAACTTTCTCAATGCTAACCCTCCTTTTCTAAGGTTATTACTTCTTTCCCGCAATGC
>JBGQMP010000255.1:0-2860 GCA_041500685.1 Thermodesulfovibrionia bacterium
ACCTGAAGAATAAAAAGCAACAATTACCTAAGAAAAGAAGGGTTGGAGAGTATATTACAAGCGGAATAAGTACGCCATGTGATAATAAATTGTTCGTGATGCTTTACCGTGAATTGCTGTCACTTATCACTTCTCATTGACACGAGCTGCAGGTGCTTTTGGTGCAGGATGTGCAGCCTGATGTACCGGCAAGGGGTTTTTCTGTGCCTGTTGCACTAAAAACAGAAAACTTCTTTTTAATATCTTCTGAGTCGCATTTTGGACAACTAACTTTCTGATTTCCGAAGACAAGCTTCTCAAAGTCTTCACCACAGCCATTACATTTATATTCGAATATCGGCATTTTCTCTCCACCAAATCCCCCTTAATCCCACTTTGCTAAAGGGGGACTGAGGGGGATTACTTATATTCATTATTTCTTCGGGACTTTCTCCCAGTCCTTCAAAAATCTCTCAATGCCTATGTCTGTAAGGGGATGCTTTATTAATTGTATTATAACAGAATAAGGGATTGTTGCGATGTGAGCACCTATCTTCGCAGCCTCTACAACATGAAGAGGATTCCTTATACTGGCTACTATTATTTCTGTATCAAAAACATAATTTTCATATATTTGAATGATCTCACTGACAATTCCCATCCCGAAATGACTGATATCATCGAGTCTTCCGACAAAGGGACTCACATATGTTGCGCCCGCTTTTGCAGCAAGCAGAGCCTGAGTTGGGGAAAAGATGAGGGTTACATTTGTCTTGATACCCATTCCTGACAGCCTCTTCACGGCTTTGAGACCCTCCTCGGTCATCGGAATCTTAACCACGATGTTTTCATGGATCTTAGAAAGAGACTCAGCCTCTTTCACCATCTCATCAGCAGTCATGCTTACTGCCTCAGCGCTCACAGGGCCATTCACAATACTGCAGATTTCTTTTAGTAATGAAACTGCCTCTTTTCCCTCCTTTGATATAAGAGAAGGGTTTGTTGTTACACCATCTATAACACCGAGGACCCATGCCTTCTTAATCTCCTCAATATTCGCAGTATCAATAAAGAATTTCATAGCTCCTCCCTAATATGAATCTCAGGAGTTCAAGGATTCGGGCTGTATTCAAATTCGAAATAACCATTCTCTATAGCCTCCATGATTTCATTATCAAGAATCCTCTTTTTAAAGAGCAGATCTTCAGCTCTTTTCATTATGCTCTCTTCAAGCTCATCTGCATACAATTCATCTTTCGTGTATATTCTTACACCCATAGTTATCTCATACTGAAAGAGGGTATTCACTTCATGCATGAAGACGAGGTCAATATGAAAGGGGTCGAATATCTCTGAGATTTCCTTGAAAAGGATTCCGTAAGTCTCGATGGCTTCAGCAGGAGAATTTTCAAAGGCAATTGCGACATCGAGGTCAGAAAAGGCATCGGCAATCACATCTTCGCCTTCGATGTAACTTTTACCATTGTCTGCTTGTGAGCCAAAAAGGTAGATAAGGACGATTCCGTGTCTGTTAGCCAAGGTTCTTATATCGTCGTTTTTCATGGATAAACTATAGCACAGGTATTTTAAGTCGGTAAAGAAATATCAAATGAAAATCAGGGCTGATTAAGCAATGCCTCTTCTATAACCTCGATGAGATGCAATACAGGTTTATTTTTAACTTCTCTATTTAACTGCATCATACATCCTGGGCAGGAGGTAATGATTGTCTCTGCACCTGTATTTTCTAAATCTTTGATGCGCTTTTCGAGCAGTCCCTCAGAGATTTCTCGATAAGAAAAGCTGAAAGTTCCTCCAAAGCCACAACATCTTTCTTCTTCGGCCTCGAGCAATTCTATGCCGATGTTCTTGATAATCTCTCTCGGTTCTTTCTTCACACCTAAGCCATAATTGAGATGACATGGGTCATGGTAGACTGCTGTCGCAAAGTGAGAAGTTAAAAGTGAGAAGTTAAAGGAATCCAATTTATCTATAAGGAACATTGATATGTCCATTGCCTTCTCCAGCCCTTCACCGATGAGCTTTGGGTATTCAACTTTAAGGGCGAATGTACATGTCGGACAGAGACTCAGTATTGCTTCGACATTCAGCTTGCTGAATACTCTTATGTTCTTTCTTGCAAGTTTTATGGCTGCTTCTTCAAGGCCGAGCGTCCTTAAGGGCACCCCACAACAAACCTCACCTGCTGGAAGGATTACTTCGTAGTCGAGTCCCTGAAGGACATTGATGAGGGATTCTCCTAAATGAGGATAGAGGAAGTTGACAAGACATCCTGTGAAGATGGCAACTCTGCCTTTCTTTTTTGGAACCGTATATACCTGACTTTCATTTTTCAGAGGGCTTTCAGGCAGTTCAGGAAGAAATGGGGGTATCCTTTTTCTTACTATAGAGGGGAAGTATTGAGCTATTTTGAGGAGTCTGAAACTCAGCTTCGGCATTTTTGTATAACATTTTGTGAGAAAGCGGAAAGGCCGTCTCTTTTTATCTGACCCTCTGAGGAGGCTTCTGCCTTGGTATATAACTTCCTGTATATCAACTCCTGGCGGACATAATTCTGAGCAGGCACCACATAAGATGCAGCTAAAGATACGATCCCTCAGAACTGCAGATGGCTTGAGCAGGCCTTCAGAAAGACCCCACAGGAGCACGAGCCTTCCCCTCGCCCCCATTGCCTCTGTTGTATCTTCATCGTAGGTGGGACAGAAGGCCTTGCAACTTCCGCAGCGCACACATTTTGAGAGCTCTCTCAGGTACTTTTCTTTCTCCATGGGTGAATGAGAACGCCTTTCTTTTTTTTGCCCTTCGTTTATATAATTAGTATAATAAATGGATTCTGAAAACGGTTAGTATAAAGGTCAAT
>JBGQMP010000256.1:0-2851 GCA_041500685.1 Thermodesulfovibrionia bacterium
GCCCTGTCAGAAGGATAGTCGTGCCCCAGGCCTTCGGATAGGAGTGTTTTTACCACATATGATCGAGTACCATCCATGGTTTTCATTTCTATAAGGAAGCCCGATCCCTGAACGCCTGAGCCGAGCTTTCTGATATCTACTTGAATAATATCTTTGAATTCTTTCTTGAGGTAGGCTTTTAATGCTTCTTCATTGATCATATTAGCATCTAATACAACTCTTCAAAGTTGCTTTTGTACCTTTCAGCAAATTCTTCGTATGTATACCGATGATCCTGAGTTCCATACTTCTCTATCGCATAAGCGGCCGCAACAGCCCCCATCTTTGCAGCAGTTTCAATGTCTCTGCCGGTAACAATTCCCTTCAGCAGACCTGCCCTGTAAGCATCCCCTGCGCCTGTAGGGTCTACAACGTCATGAACTTTTACTGTTGGAATACTCACATCAGATTCTGAATTGCTTATAATGGAACCTTTTTCTCCAAGGGTTGTAATAACAGTCCTTGTCAGACCTAACAGTCCTTTTTTATCCATACCTGTCATCTTCATAATCAACTCAAGTTCGTAATCATTGGAGATTAACAACATTGAACCATCAAGCCACTCTCTAAGGGTCTTCCCTTCCCATTGTGTAAGAGACTGACCCGGGTCGCATATATAATCAATGCCTTTCTCCTTGCATATCTTCGCATATTCGACCATATCCTGAAGGTTTCCAGGGGCAATCAGGCTTATTGAGTTTCCAGAGTCAGCATTGTTAAACTTATATCCGGATGGATATTTCATTGCTCCAGGATTGAATCCTGTTATCTGGTTGTCAGCTTTGTCGGTTATTATATATGCCCCGGCAGTGAACTCTTCTCTAATTATTTTTATCCCCTCTTCCGAAATATTGTTCTTCTTCAGCCAGTCGAAATAACTTTCATAGTCTTTGCCTATAGTTGCAATTAAAACCGGTCTCTCATTAAGGAGGCTAAGTGAATAAGCTATGTTTCCGGCAGTACCGCCAAATTTTTCTACCATCCCGTTAACAGTAAAACTTACATTCAGGATGTGTATTTTATCCGGCAGGATGTGGTCTGATAATTTCCCTGGGAAGTCCATAATCCTGTCATATGCCATTGAACCTGAAATGTAGATATTCACAACGTCTCCATCATCTCCTGAAAAATCATCTCTCTAAAACTCCGTGAGGTATGCTTCTATGGCCTGTCGGTGCGACTCATAACTGAGATGCATCTTATTTGAGAGATCTCAGCTCGCCTTCTATGAGAGCCCTTCGCTGAAGAAGTTCTGACTTTTTCTGCTGTATTGTCCCTAGTTTCTGTTGAAGTGGCTCTATTTCTTGTTCTAAGTATCTCATCTGATAGACGTTATATCTCGATCGTTGACTGAGTTTTTCATCGAGTGATGCCTTTACACTGGCTTCATTGTCTTCTACGGACTTTAATTCTGCATCTATGGTACCTAAATCAGCTTGTAATGTATTCGCTCTTTCTGTTTTTTCTGAAACTGCTGGTTCTTCAGCAGGAACTTTCCCTGGTTCCGCCCCGGACGCTTCTTCTTTACCAAAGTCCTTTTCAGGGGCCTCTGTCTCCTCAATTTTTATAATATCTTTTTCTGGTATCCCGACACTTCCTCCGCCGAAATAGATAATAACTTCTCCACCCTTTTTTTCGTATGAACTCACACCAGAAATTTCAGAACCGTTTTTGAGATGAATCTTGTAAGCCGCCTCTGAATAGGCAGGCATAAGGAGAATGAGAATCAATAAGATTATATGTACCATTATGACCTCCTTAATGTATTTAAAAGATTCTCGGCAATTCCCTTATGAAAGCCCTTTAGCCTCATTATATCATCAATTTTAGCATGTCTAATGGCTTCTATACTACCAAAATGTCTCAAGAGGATAAGCCTTCGCTTCTTTCCTATGCCGGGAATTCTCTCAAGGGGTGATTGCATAAGACCTTTTGCTCTTAATTTCCTGTGATAGCCTATGGCAAATCTGTGAGCTTCATCACGAATTTTTTTCAGGAGGAGGGAAAAGGGACTGCCATCATCAAGGTCTACAGGCTCCTCTGATGCCGATGTATAAGCCCTGTCTGGATCTTTGGCAATTGCAATAATCATGGGGATTTCAGGAAATACAGTCCTGTTCTTATCAAGAACCCTTTTCGCTATATCGAGCTGTCCTTTCCCCCCATCAATAATAATGAGGTCAGGCATATGACCATCAAGGTTTTTAATGATCCTTTCTACGATCTCTTCCATCATCGAATAATCATCAATCCCCTGAACTGTCTTTATCCTCAGCCTCCTGTACTTTTCCTTGTTAAACTCTCCGTCTTTCCAGTACACAAAGGCACCTACAGATTCATTTCCAGAGATAGTCGATACATCAAAGGCACCTATGTCTTCAGGAGATTTTTCAAGCCCCAGCTTTTTCTTTACCTCCGTTAACAGGTCATCTATCTTTGTTCCCCTTTTTTCTCTCACTATAAGCCTTGCATTTTCTGATGCCATGACAAGGAGTTCTTTTTTCTTTCCTGTCCTGGGCGCTGATATTTTTACGGTCTCTTCTTTCCGCTGTTTGAGCCACTTTTCAAGGGATTTTGATTCTGCGGGTAGAAAAGGTGTGATTATTTCTGAAGGGGGGATAATCTCCTTTGAATAGAACTGTGAAAGGAAGGCATGCAGCAACTCTTTATCTGAGAGATTTTCGATATTCTTCATCACGAGGTCTTTTGAGCCGATCATAATCCCGTTTCGTATAAAGAAGACCTCGAAAGAAATCATACCATTTCCTTTGTGAAAGCCGATAACATCCATGTCTCCGAGTTCAGGGGCAAC
>JBGQMP010000257.1:0-2843 GCA_041500685.1 Thermodesulfovibrionia bacterium
CCTTTGCCCCATCATCAATGGCATAATTTATGGTGGGAAGAGTGGAACGTATTCTCCTGTCATCAGTAATCATCAGATTGTCATCGAGGGGGACATTGAAATCAGCCCTGATAAATACTCTCTTCCCTTTGAGGTCAATGTCTTCTATGGAAAGCTTATTAAAGATATCCTTAATCGGAACAGGATCTATTACATTCCTCTTTGCCATTGTCATGCCCTCTTGATTATGTAGAGTATTAGATCTCTGAGGCGCGAGCTGTATCCCCACTCAGTGTCATACCACGCAAGAACCTTTACCATCCTTCCCTCAAGGACCATTGTCAGCGATGCATCTACGATAGAAGAATGGTCATTTCCGTTGAAATCGATTGAGACAAGGGGGTCCTCTGTATACTGAAGGATTCCCTTCATGGGGCCTTCAGCTGCCTTTTTCAATGCTGCATTAACATCCTCAACAGTAACATCCCTTGATACCTCGGCAACAAGGTCCACAAGAGAAACATTCGGGGTAGGGACTCTAATGGCCAAGCCATTAAGCTTCCCCTTCAGCTCTGGAAGTACAAGCCCAACAGCCTTCGCCGCACCAGTTGTCGTGGGAATCATACTCATGGCAGCCGCCCTTGCCCTCCTCAGGTCTTTATGGGGAAGGTCAAGTATCCTCTGGTCATTCGTATAAGAATGTATCGTTGTCATGAGTCCCTTTATTATTTTGAACTCGTTGTGTATTACCTTTGCGACGGGTGCAAGACAGTTTGTTGTGCAAGAGGCATTCGAAATAATTTTATGTTTTCCCGGATCCAACGTTCCCTCATTCACACCCATACATACCGTGATGTCTGGTTCCTTAGCAGGTGCTGAGATGATCACCCATTTTGCACCGGCATCTAAATGCTTTGAAGCAGATGGTTTATCTGTAAACCTCCCCGTTGATTCAATAATAATATCCACACCAAGATCCTTCCAGGGGAGTTTTTCAGGCTCTGTCATAGCAAGGATCTTGATTTCTTTTCCATCAATGATGATACTTCCATCACCAGTTTTTACATCGGCTTTGAAAATGCCATGTACAGAATCATATTTCAGAAGATGGGCAAGGGTTTTCGCATCGGTAAGATCATTAATCGCAACAATGGTGAATTCTTGATATCCCTTGCTGGCCCTTAAAAAGGCTCTACCTATTCTTCCAAAGCCATTAATTGCAACACGCTTAGCCATAAAAACCTCCTCATATAAAGTTTATAGCTGCTCATCATTATTAAGTCAAAAAACTGACAATTAATAACTGTCTAGAAAGCTATTGATAACCATCCCTGTTAAGAGCTTAGGGTAAAAATATGTTGATTTTGGCGGCATTCTTACTGATGTAAAGGCTGCCTTTTCAACATCTTCTACCTTTGTAGGATTAAGGAACAGGACTGCACGAAACATTCCACTTCTCACTTTTTCAAGGGCTTTTCCCACATCCATTTCATAATCGATATCTTCCACTTTAAGTATCTTCTTGAGAACCAAGTCGTGCAGAATGATTACATCTATCTCTCTCAGGGCTGGATGGACTTCGGATAGATTGCGTCCCTTAAAGGCAAGGAGATACCACATTTCGTCCCTGTTCTGAAAAAAACCAAAGACATACTTTCTCCCTGATATCCGTTTTGCAATATTAAAATCTGTACCGACAGGCTCGATCTCAAAATACTCAGAAAGCCTTATGTGTATATCTTCGGGAATCTCTCTTACGAGTCTATGGGTCGGGAGTATTGTTAGCCCACCATCCAACATATTTGCGAGAAACATGAGTACATAATCAAAAGGCTCGCTGCCGGCGGGGGATGACCGTTTCTCCCTCATCTCCCTCTGAAACTCAAGGGATGTTTCATACCTGTGATGTCCATCAGCAATGAAAATATCTTTATCCCTGAGTTGCTCCTTTATCATCTCTATATCTTCCTTCCTATCAATCTGCCAGAGCCTGTGGATAGCTCCGGCAGCATCTGCTGCTTCAATGTATGGTCTCGTCTGAGTGACCTCAGAAAGTAGAGTTGAGAGCTCTTTCCCTTTGCTTTTATACAGTGAAAATATGGGACTCGTATTTGCCTCGCACGTCCTGAGAAGGTTCAATCTGTCTTGTTTTGGCTTCGAATAAGTGCACTCATGGGGATGGATCTTGCCTTTCCCTAACTCCTCGATTTTTACAAGCCCGAGAAAACCGATAAGCCTTTTCCCTCCACCATCTATGGCATAAGACATTTCATAGGCGTAGAATGAGGGTTTTTCGCTTATGATAAGTATCCGTTCATTTATCCATTTTCCAAGATATCCTTTAGCCCTTGTATATTTATTATCTGCCTCGCTGTCTGCAGGCTGCTCTTTGCCAAAATCTATTCTGACGACATTATAAGGACTTTTTCGATATAACTCTTCCTGATATTCAGGCGTTATGAGATCGTAAGGAGGAGCCAGAACATCCCCTATAGACACATTAGATACATTGTAAAGGATTCCCCTGAAAGGTACTATTTCAGCCATTTTAAAAGTTCCGAAGAAAAGATGTGATATTTTATCATGCCTCTGTATTAAATTCAAACTCTGCGGACAAAAAGTCCGTAAAAAAGTCCATGTCTCATTTTCGGAGTTGCGCAAACCTTGACTTTATTTTTAACGAGAATTTATAATTCTTATCTGATATGGGAACATATACTACATACCATCCTCATAAAACCAGGCGAAAGAGGACTCACGGCTTTCTGGAAAGGATGAGTTCTCCAGGAGGACGCAGGGTTCTCAAGAGGAGAAGGAACAAGAATCGGAAAAGATTAACAGTGTAGAGCTCAAAAATTTTTTGA
>JBGQMP010000258.1:0-2833 GCA_041500685.1 Thermodesulfovibrionia bacterium
CTTCTTTTGCTCCCTCTCCCCATTGATGACCCCTAATTTCTCATTTTAGAAATAAGGAGGGTTAGCCCTTCCTCTCTTGAAACTGTGCTATAATTTCCAATATCCTTTCCTCAGTAAATGGCTTGTCAATGAAACCGTGAACCCCCTCCTGGTCCTTAGCTTCTGCCCTTTTTTCTTCACTGCCGTAAGCGGAAATTATGACTACTACTGCCTGCGGGGCTGCTGCTTTGATTTCGGGAAGCATATCCATTCCATTCCCGTCGGGTAATTTTAGGTCTAATAATACCAAATTAGGCACCTTCTTCTTTAGACAAGCTATACCTTTAATTATGCTATTGGCAGCTGATACATTATACCCTTTGCTTTTCAAGGCATTTGTTAAGAGCCAGCACAAGTCCTCTTCGTCATCCACGATCAAGACATTCTTTATCTGCCTTTTGGGGAGCGGGGCCGGCCTTGGCCTTAGCTCTTCCTTTTTCCTTCTTAATAGTACCTGTTCCCTCTGTTTAAAAAAGGGAATTAGCTCTTCAAGTTCTTCGGGTTTTCGCCAGCCCGAAAGACCGCTTCTCCATACCAGTGCTTCCTCTTGTTTGATAATACCATTTAGAATCCAGCTTTTCAGCTTGGAGTGATAGATTGATCTATAGGTATCCGCCCCTCTTCTCACATCGTATTTTAGCTCTGACATAACCTCTCCTTTTTTGACAGAAATCAGAGGACAGAGGACAGAAAACAGAAAAATCTGATTTCTGACTTCTGATTTCTGATTTCTGTCTTCTGTCTTTACACCTCGGGGTCTATTTTGTGGGCAAAGAGATTGTAAAGACAGTACCCCTTTTCCAAATGCTTTCTACACTTATTTCCCCGCCGTGACTTACCACAATCCCGTAAACTATTGATAGACCCAGACCTACTCCCATTGGCTTAGTGCTAAAAAAAGGATCAAATATCCTGATAATATCTTCTTCGGGGATGCCTACCCCTGTATCTTGAATCTTTACCACAAAAAAGTCCCCTTCAATGCTGGTACTGATTGTCATTGTGCCGCCTTTAGGCATGGCCTCAACAGAATTGATTAACATGTTCAAGAATACCCGGTTGATATGTTCCTTATCGACATTTATTATTGATGGCTTAGCGTCAAATTTCTTAATCACTTCTATCCATTGTATGGAAAGATTGCTCCTTATCGAATCCAAAACGTTTTCTATAATCCCATGCATATTATGGGGACGGATGTTAAGCTCCGGTGGCCGGGCACAGTTGAGGAGTTCGGTGATCAAAAAGTTAATCCTCTCCGTGTTTCTAATAATAACTTCAATATGTTTGGACCAGGGATTATCTTTGCTATAGGCCCTCTTAAGCTGCTGGACCGCTATAGACACGTTGCCAAGCGGATTTCTTATCTCATGGGCTATACTGGCGGCTATTCTACCGGTAAAGGCAAGCCTTTCGGATAGAACCGATTCTTTGCCTTGATTGCCAACTCCTTTATAAGAATCTTCACCTCTTGATCCAGACATAATATTGCTCCCTTCCTTAATCAGAAGACAGAAAATAGAAGACAGAAAATAGAAGACAGATGTTAAGCTGTTATTTTCTCTGTTTTCTGTTTTAACCCCGGGCTAACCCAGCCACAGCTTTGACAGCCTTCTTCTAATAGTTTTTTGGCCGGGGCGGGCTTACCGCACTGGGGACAGGTTTCGGTTTCCTTACTTATCTTGCCAGAAACAATCCTATTTAGCGCTTCCACCCATTCATCTAGCTGTCCTCCTCCAGAGAAAGAGGCTATTGTTTTCGCTGAATTAAACTTATACGCTACATCGAGCGTCTTTTCCTTCTTACTATCCAGACCACTTGTTTTTCTCATCTCGATGTTAGCACTAATTATTTTATCAATAGGAAAATCAAAAACCAACTTCCTCTCAAAATCGTACCACCAGCACAATCTCTTATTAGTAAGATAGAGATGACCTGGCCTCCAGGTCTCTTGTTGAATACCGGAGGCAGGAACTAAATACCAGATCCCTTTCCCTCGGTGAGTAACCTCTTCTCCTTCTGTCAGAAAGTCAATTGGTCCCTTTTCAAACTCTGGAAGTACAGGGCTCGCCTCTAAAGAAAGCCCCATAGTTGCTAGATTTTGCTCAATAGCATCTTTTAACTGATTTGTTTCTACTGCGTTAAGCCGATGTACTTGATCCTGTTTATCTATAAGATAAAGTACCTGTTTTTTCTTTCCTTTAACAAAATGCGCCTCCTCTCTCATTACCAATGCCTTTATTTCTTCTAAGGGCATCTGAAAGGTGATTTCCTCAAAATCTTGACGGTAAAGAAGAAGCCTTTTATTAGTTAAATAAAAATAGCCTGGTCTCCAGGTATTATATATCCCTTTACTATAGTAATAAGAACCATACATTTTCAGGGCAATCTCTTCTCCTTTAACTAAAGAAAGAACATTTTTCTTCCTATGTTCTCTTTCCCAAGCCCTACTTTTTTCATCCCAGGCCTGCATCACCCCATATTTCAGCATCGTCTCCATTCCCGCCAATGCTGCCCTTAAATTAACGCCGATTAAAGGAATGCCAGCCACAGAAATAATAATATCTGCATTAATTATCAATCCTTTATCTAAAATTCGATCTAACAGATCTACTAAAGTTGCGTGTGTATCTCGGGATGGCTGCATTTATCGCTTCGCTCCTTTGTCAGAATACAGAATACAGAAGTCAGAAGACAGATTTTTCTGTTTTCTGTTCTCTGTTATCTGTCCTCTGTTTTTACACGAATGAGTAAGGAGGCCAGGGACCGGTAAAACGAACAAAAAATCCTTTCA
>JBGQMP010000259.1:0-2819 GCA_041500685.1 Thermodesulfovibrionia bacterium
CAAGGGAAAGACAAATAGTATTGGTAGTCGTGTTCTGATAAAGGTCGGAAAAGACTATTTTCTTTGTGTGAATTGCTTCTACAACTAATCCTTGAGCCTCAGGTTCAATAACCTTTTTTTCATCAGGAACCGCTAACTGCACATTTCCTCTTGTGTTGAGGAGGATTACACTTTTGTACTGATGGTATTTCTGCAATGACTCCATATAGGTTTTAATTTTCTGTTTTAGCTCGGGTCTCTTCTTTTTCAGCCACTGTTGAATATAAGGTCTGATTAAGGGGTCATGAAAGACTACCTCTGCATCTCCTATTCGTTCTTTTCGCCAACTTACAATCTGACTGACCTTCAGGTCGGCAATTGCAGAAAGCTCATTCTCTTTTTCGACTTTGTGCTCTTTCTTATGGGATACGAAATAAAGGTACCCTGCCACGCAGATACTTATAGATAAAACAAGGTATGTAATAACAAATTGCCAGGGAATTTTTTTGGTGATCATGTTTCCCCTTTTCATAATTGATCTGCCCAGGATCGTTATAAATAGTCAAAGAAAGACTGATCTGCTTGAGAGACGGAAACAATAAATGAAAACTTATAAGGCAGTACAAGATGGATGGGCAAATTCTGAGCCATTTATATTCCTTCGGCGGCTCGGCCATCTTCTCCCTAAGACCCCCGCTTTCCGCCCTTATTGCGAAGGGGTTGGCTTTATCGGGAGAATCATAAATTTCTATTTAATAACAAGAGAATTATTTATTGTCAAGAGAAATAATTTGATAATATTTAAATAACTTATCATATTCTTTATTAATTCTTCAGTCAGCACGCCGTCACCAGACCCTAAATCCAGGACATGGACATCTCTTTTCACATGCAAAAAATAGGTAAATAAGGAAGCCATAATGCCGATCATTTTTCGGCGTTCGATCACATAGATGTCAGCTTTTTCGAGATAGTTTTTTGAGAATTCCTCCCGTGCCCATGCTGACTGATTAAATGTATTTTTCATGTTCTTTTCAGATGTACTTTGCCGAACTGTAGTAGTAAATATTATCAAAAAGAAATATTCAGCTTTGATTGAGTCACAAGTCAAGCCTGACACCATTCTGACTCATTATAGAATGTCACCAAAAGGCGCATGATTTCTTCGTCTGCACGAAAAGTCAAAAGTCAAGGTGCGACACCAGCGACACCCTCAACGCCTCACGAGAAACGTTTTCAAGATGTTGGCAGACAAGTGGGCCTTTATTCCGTTTCATTGTCTTCTTCTCCCAAATCTTCTGCAATAGCCTGGAATTGGACTAAGGCAGCCTGGAGGTCTTCGACGATCTCGCGGGCGAGGGTATCGGGTTCGGGTAGGTTGTCGGAATCTTCGAGGCTTTCGTCTCTCAGCCAGAAGATGTCGAGACTTGCTTTGTCGCGGTTTATCAGATCCTCATAATCAAATGCCCGCCAGCGGCCTTGAGGGTTTTTCTCTGACCATATGGGTTTTCTCTCATGACGGTTTTGCGGATTATAACACTTCACAAACTCATCAAGGTCTTCACGTTTCAGAGGGTTTGTCTTGAGGGTGAAATCCTTGTTTGTTCGGAAGTCATAAATCCAGAGTTTCTTTGTCCATGGCTTTTCCGAGGCAGGTTTCTTATCAAAGAAAAGAACATTTGCCTTTACTCCCTGAGCATAGAATAAACCTGTCGGTAGTCGCAAGAGTGTATGCACATCGCATTCATGGAGGAGTTTTCGACGGACTGTTTCTCCGGCGCCTCCTTCAAAAAGGACATTATCTGGAACCACGATTGCTGCCCTTCCATGTTGTTTCAGAAGGGTTTTCACATGCTGCAGGAAATTGAGCTGTTTGTTCGATGTCGTTGCCCAGAAATCCTGACGCTCATAGATCAAAGTTTCTCTGTCTGCCTTTCCCTCACCATTTACAATGGTAATACTGCTTTTCTTGCCAAATGGTGGATTGGTAAGCACTATCTCGAAGCGATCACCAGGGTCGCTGGCAAGAGAGTCGGCAACTGTCAGGGGAAGTGTGTCACCGCCTATTCCATGAAGCATCATGTTCATGGCACACAGTCTGGCTGTGCTTTGGACAAGCTCCCAGCCCCGGAAAGTTGATTCTTTGAGTACATGCTTTTGCTGTTTCGTCAAGTTAGGATTATGGCTTACGATATATTCATGCGAGATAAGAAAGAATCCACCTGTACCACAAGCAGGATCACAAACTGTTTCGCGGGGTTTCGGAGCAATTGCATCTACCATGGCACGAATGAGTGCACGCGGAGTGAAGTACTGTCCTGCACCTGACTTTATATCCTGAGCATTCTTTTCAAGAAGACCTTCATAAGCGTCACCTTTCACATCCGCGCTCATAACAGACCAGTTCTCACTCTCAATCAGATCAACAACAAGACGGCGGAGCTTTGCAGGGTCTTGAAACTTGTTCTGGGCTTTACCAAAGATCAGGCCTAAAAGCCCACCCTTTTTCCCAAGCTCTTCGAGGACATGGCGGTAATGGTCAAAAAGGTCGTCACCGTCTTTCTTCAAAAGGCTTTGCCAGTCATATTTGGGAGGGATTTGACTCGGTTGATTATACGGCGTCTTTGAGCGCTCATCAGCCATCTTCAGGAACAGTAGATACGTAAGCTGCTCCACATAGTCACCATAACTCATTCCATCGTCACGGAGGACGTTGCAGTAATTCCAGAGTTTTTGGACGATGGCAGCAGAGCTCATAATCCGGTCCCTTCAGAAAGAATCGTTATATACTCCGCATAGATAAAGCGCTTGTCACGCTTTTTCCCTGTAATCTCATGAAG
>JBGQMP010000260.1:0-2816 GCA_041500685.1 Thermodesulfovibrionia bacterium
CGCACCATTAAGACAAGTCTTATTGTTAAATAAGAAAGCATGACAGGAAATTATTATAGTTTAAACAGTTCAATAGGTTCAAAGTACAATCAACTCATGAGGCTTCATAATAGGCTTTCAGATATTTCCCGGTATAAGATTCTCTGATATTGATGAGATCTTCTGGTGTCCCCTCAAAAATAATCCGTCCACCCTTATCTCCACCTTCAGGACCTAAGTCTACTATCCAGTCTGATGCCATAATGACATCGAGGTTATGTTCGATGACAAGGACGGTATTCCCTGAATCAACCAATCTATGGAGCACATTGAGAAGTGCCTTTACATCCTGGAAATGTAGACCCACGGTTGGTTCATCGAGAATGTAGAGAAGTCCCCTAATCCCCCCCTTCCCCCCTTTAGTAAAGGGGGGTGAGGGGGGATAATTCATCTCAGCGCATATTTTCAGTCTCTGTGCCTCTCCACCTGAGAGCGTTGTTGCCGGCTGACCAAGCCTGAGGTAGCCGAGCCCGATGTCCTTCATGAGCAAAAACTTAATTTTTATCTGAAGATTATCATGGAATAATTCTATGGCTTCATCTACCGTCATGCTCAGAACCTCATCGATATTCTTACCCTGATACGTCACTCGCAGCGCTTCTGGCTTGTACCTCTTTCCCCCGCACTCCTCACATTTTATGTAAAGGTCTTCAAAGAAGTACATCTCGAGCCTTTGATAGCCTGAGCCTTTGCATGCCTCACACCTGCCACCAGGAATATTGAAGGAGAAGAACCCCGGTCCATAACCGTAGGCCTTTGCCTCGGCCTGGTCTGAAAAAAGTCTTCGCATCAAATCAAAGGTCTTTAAATATGTCACTGGATTTGAACGGGGGCTTCGTCCTATAGGTGTCTGGTCTATGAGTTTGACACGTTTCAGATACTGGGTACCTTCGATCTTCTGAAAGGGTAAGGGAAAGCTGTGCTCGATCTTAAACTCTTTGGCTAATGCCTTGTAAAGGGTTTCCACAATGAGGCTGCTCTTACCTGAACCTGATACTCCTGTGAGTGTCGTCAGTGTCTCAAGGGGAATCTGAAGGTCAACAGATTTAAGATTATTCCCTGTGGCACCAGATAGGAGAAGTTTCCTGCCTGTGCCGTTTCTCCTCTTTAAAGGAGGCTCTATCTTGTCAATCCCTTTTATGTAGCGTGCAGTGAGAAAATCTGTCTTCAGGAACTCATGCTTAGGCCCTGAAAAGACAATCTTCCCCCCTCGATGGCCACCTCCTGGGCCTAATTCAACAATCCAGTCAGCAGACTCTATAATCCCTCTGTCATGTTCAACAACAATGATGGTATTGCCAAGTCTGGAAAGCTCTGACATGATTTTCGCTATTATCTCTGTGTCCCTTGCGTGAAGCCCTACAGTCGGCTCATCAAGCACATAGAGGGTGCCTGTAAGAAAAGATCCGAGCTGGTTTGAAAGGTTCACCCTCTGATACTCACCTCCAGAGAGTGTCTTTCCATCACGGCTCAGGCTGAGGTAACCAAGACCCACTCGCTGGAGAAAACCGAGTTTTATTGAGATCAGCCTTAGAATTTCCTTTGCCATATCTCTCTGAAAAGGGGAGATATCCAGATTCTCAAAAAAGCTAACAGTATCTGATACCGGCATCATGCAGAGTTGAGCTATGTCTAAGCCTGAGAGTTTATATGCAAGGGACTCGTCCCTTAACCTTTTGCCACTGCATTGAGGACACCTAAGGGGTCTTCTATATCGACTCAGGAAGACCCTTATATGGAGTTTGTACCTTCTGCCCTCCATCTCTTCAAAGAAGTCATCGATTCCGTAAAATGTACTACCTCCATTAAAGAGTAATGTTTTCTCTCTGTCAGAAAATTCCGAATATGGTTTATTTGTATCAAAGCCATCTTTACCAGCACCTTTCATAAGCTGTTCCTTCCACCACGTGTATGCAGGTTTGTTCCAAGGATCGATGGCACCTTTTGACAAGGAGAGACTTTTATCTGGGATGATAAGGTCCTCATCATATCTCAGAATATTACCGAATCCCTTACAGGCAGGACATGCACCAACAGGGTGGTTAAAAGAGAAAAGGAGAGGATATGGCTTCGGTAGCTCTATGTTGCATCCATCACAGGCATTCTCTGAGGAGAAGGTGAGGGTAGTTTGCGGATAAATGGCAATCTTTATCCTCCCTTTTCCTTCTCTCCAAGCCATTTCTATCGAGTCTGAAAGCCTTGGATTATCCTTTATCACAAGTCTGTCGAGAACGATGTCAAGTTCCGAGTTCCGAGTTGCGGGTTCCGAGTTTATATCTACTATTTCACCATCAATCCACACCCTATAAAAACCTCGTTTTTTCAGTTCTTCTATTGGTTCCTTAGTCTCGAAAACTATGATCGCTTTTTCACCATGGTATTTTCCTAATAGCGCTGAAACTACTTTTGAGGGGTCCCATATCTTTATTTCCTTGCCACAGCTTGGACAGAAAGGTGTAGAGATCTTTGAGTAGAGGAGCCTGAAAAGGTCATAAAGCTCTGTGAGTGTCCCGACTGTCGATCGTGCCCCCCTTATGGGATTTTTCTGTTCAAGAGCTATTGCTGGCCTTATATTATGGATGGCGTCAACATCAGGCCTGTCGAGTTTTTCGAGGAAGAGTCTGGCATATGTTGAAAGAGATTCCATAAATCTCCACTGGCCCTCAGCAAAGACCGTATCAAAGGCAAGGGAGGATTTTCCTGAGCCGGATACACCTGTTATGGCTATGACCTTGTTATGAGGCAGACTGAGGGTAATGTTTTTGAGGTTATTCTGC
>JBGQMP010000261.1:0-2815 GCA_041500685.1 Thermodesulfovibrionia bacterium
AAAGTAGCAATATATTGGGAAGACGAGCAAGGAAATACAAAATCTTTCAGTTATTCCCAACTCCATAGAGAGGTAAATAGATTTGCCTCCGTGCTGAAAAATATTGGGGTTAAGAAGGGTGATATCGTAGTTCTTTACCTGCCCATGATTCCGGAACTCGTAATATCAATGCTTGCAACCGTTAGACTTGGTGCTATCCATACCGTTGTCTTTTCGGGATTTAGCAGTAAAGCTTTAGCAGATAGGATTAACGATACAGGCGCAAAGGTCGTGATAACAGCAGACTTCGGAATAAGAAGGGGGAAGCTTGTCCCCCTTAAGGAAATTGTTGATGAAACCCTGAAACTCACCCCAACAATCGAAAAGGTAATTCTCATAAAGAGGACAGAAAAGGATGTGACTATCAAGGAAGGACGAGATTTACTGTATCAAGAATTGATGAAGGGTGCAGAAAAATACGTGGAACCTGAACCTGTCGAAGCCACCCATCCATTATATATTCTCTACACATCAGGAACCACAGGGAAACCGAAAGGGATTGTCCACTCAACAGGAGGTTACTTAGTTTACAACTATGCCACATACAAGTGGGTTTTCAACATCTCCGATGAATCTATCTATTGGTGTACTGCTGATGTCGGCTGGGTTACGGGACATTCAGCAATAGTTTACGCACCCTTACTTCATGGAGCAACGATTGTTGTGTATGAAGGATCACCGGATTATCCTTACCTCGATAAATGGTGGGAAATTATAGAAAAGTATGGAGTGACGATTTTCTACACCTCTCCAACTGCTCTGAGAATGTTTATCCGCTATGGAGAAGAGTGGATTAGAAAACATGATTTAAACAGCCTGCAGATCCTTGGAACCGTTGGTGAGACAATTAACCCTGAGGTATGGGAATGGTATTACAAAAATATTGGGAATGAGAAGTGCCCGATTGTCGATACCTGGTGGCAGACAGAAACAGGAGGAATCATGATATCCCCTGCTCCCGGATTAGAGCTCGTTCCCCTTAAGCCTGGTTCTGCTACCCTGCCATTACCAGGAATTGATGCAGAAGTGGTGGATGATTCTGGCAATCCTGTCTCTCCCGGGACAAAAGGTTATTTAGTCATACGGAAGCCCTGGCCTGGAATGTTAATGGACATCTATAAGGATCCAGCCCGTTACACAGATACATATTGGTCAAGATTCAAAGGGATGTATTACACGGCCGATTACGCAATGAAAGATAAGGAGGGGTATTTCTGGCTTCTTGGAAGGGCAGATGAAATCCTAAAAGTGGCAGGACACAGAATTGGCACTGCTGAGATAGAGAGTGCTGTTGTTGCAACTCCTTTTGCTGCTGAAGCTGCTGTTGTCGGTGCACCTGATCCTGTAAAGGGGGAGGCTATCGTCCTCTTTGTCATTCTCAAGGAAGAATATAAGCCTGAAGAAAATATGAAAGAAAAAATTATTGACAGCATTCGGATACAGATAGGCCCAATTGCAACACCCAAGGAGATCTATTTTGTGACGAAGCTTCCAAAGACAAGGTCAGGTAAGATCATGCGGAGGATATTGAGAGCGATCATTCAGGATAAGCCCATAGGAGACGTCACAACCTTAGAAGATGAAGCCTCTGTCGAAGAAATAAAGATCGTCTACGAAGAATTCAAAAGGATGTTAAAAGGATAAACTCCCTTCATAGCAAACCCAGTTCCTCTGAATAGCTCCTGAATAACTCGAGTCCTCTCTTATACTCATCTGTAAAGTCATAAGATATCCTTTTCCAGTACGACAAGAGTTCCTCCTCTGTGATATCCAATGCATGGCGACTGAATAGTAAAGGTCTCAATGCCTGGGCTATCTTATAAAAATTTTTCAAAGCAAGTCCTTTAGCCTTATGAAGATCCTGTATGAGACCATTAAGGAGTTCAGCTTTTCCCTCACAGCAATCTCTCCTAACAATCCATAATGCAAAAACAAAAGGGAGGCCTGTGTTTTTGTACCATAACTCCCCGAGGTCATAAATATAAATTAGTTCGGAGTTTGGAGTTCGGAGTTTGGAGTTATTTGTAGCTGTTTTTGCTGCTTTAAGGGCATCATCACCAATAGAAAGGTAAGCATCTGTTTTGTTTATTATTGAATCCAGTGGTTCATCTATTGGTCTGAGAGAACACTCAGTCTTATAAAATTTCTTCAGAATAATATCGAGGAGGGCAACAGAGGTTTCGGATTGTGATGATACAAGGATTGTTTGGCCTTCTAATTCCTCTATTGGTTTTCTGCTCAACAGCAATATGCTACCCACAGGACCTTTTGAGCTTATTGAATGCCCTTCAATAAGGGTGTATTTATTTTTGCCCCTGAGATACTCAATAGACGAGGACGGGCTTATATCTATCTCCCCGGATCTTAAAAGTCTGTTAAGCTTGGAAGGAACGCCTTCGATAAATTCATATTTAGAACAGTCACATTCCCTTTGGAGCATGTAAAAGATGGGAAAAAGATTTGCATAAGGAACCTCTCCTATCTTCAGAAGAGAGCTCTTCTTTTTTTGATCAGTCAAATATTTTCTCCTTTCCTCAATTCTTCTAGCCTTTCTGGGGGCAGGATATAGTGTATAAGAAGTTTCTTATTCGTTTCAACAAATCCTTCTGACAGCCTGTGAGAATTTTGATGAGGGTCTGCAATGCCATTAGTGTTCTGTTTCATAATTACTAAGGAGTTCATAAGTAAAGCCACATAAATCAGGTTGCATATCTCACATTGGGTTCCTGAAAAAAGGCGCATATCATACCGGGATTCCGTTGAAGCACCCTTAAGT
>JBGQMP010000262.1:0-2812 GCA_041500685.1 Thermodesulfovibrionia bacterium
ACCAGACGCTCAAAGCGTTTGCACTCAGTAGGAAAATAGCTCAATATGGAAATGGGGACCTTAACGCATCGTTAACCGATTTTTAAATTTCGAATTTGCATTGACTTCTTTTCGCAAATGAAAATCATACGTGTTTATCAGCCCCTTGTGGAAAAAAATGCTTTGCATTCAAAAAAGCTAAGAGTTTTGGAAAATTTAATCTCCTAAAAGACTTCGGTAAGTAGCAGAACCAGTCAACAGACCCCTGCTTTGTGTTACAAGTTTCGTTCTCTTATCGTTTCTTAAAACCCCAACTCCTCTTCTATGAGATAGACAGATACATCCGTAAGCATTGGTTTCCGATTTAGGATCACCGTAATACAACATACATGAAGACCGGGACTCGATGGGCTACATATACCCGTTTCATAACAAGGAGTTTTATAACCTCCCCTTTGTACGTTGAGTGGTGTAACCACTTCGTGGATCCTTTGGATACCTTCATCAACATCCTTCACAATCTTATTGGTCCCGACTATGAACACCACCTTCTTAGGTCCGAACGACATAGCATTGGTTCTGTTGCCCGCGCCATCTATATTCACAAGCTCTCCTCTAAGAGTCAGGGCATTTGTACTTGTTAGAAATAGATCGCACGTAAGGTGTCCCCTTCGAATCCGCATGTCTTCTTCTTCTCCAGGAGGGATACCAGTCCAGTGATCCAGGACTGTCTTTCCTTGTCTTTTTAGAATCTCTATGATTTTCAAATCCCTGATGGTGACGGATCCCCCTACTCCTATGGTCTGCGCCGAAGCCGCAAGATCGATGACTTTTTTTACCGCCTGTTCGCTTGTTAGGAAATATTCAGCATCAAAACCATTTTTTTTCAGAGCCCGAATTATTCTGTCAGCTCTTTTCTCTCCAAACCACCTCTTTGCTCGTATTCTCTCCTCTTCTGTGTAGGGTTTATTTAGTGGTTTACTAGGAACTCTTTCCTTTTCCATGGCATCCTCCTCTCCCTCAATTCCCACTATCTCTTGGTTATTTCACCTTTGAATGCAGCAAAAACTTCCGGCGAATCTGGTTTAAAAAAGTGTTTCCCACAAAGCGACATCTTCCTCACCCATAGTGCTGCGAATAGGTCAGTGAAAAAACACCGCCACGGGTATTCAGAGTCTTTCCCTCCACCTAAAACATCATGCTTTCTGTGCCATCTCCCCGGCAGCACAAGGGAAAAGGATTGATAAAGTTCGATTCCATCACATAAAAACTTTGATAATGGAATTCTTTCAGTGAATCCAAATTGGCGAAATCTGTTCAATTAAACTATATAGTTTTCTGCTTTCCCATGTGGCCGCCCGACGAACCTCGCAGCCAAAAATTGAAAATATGTTAAATTGTAATCTTATATCCTTCAAAGAACTTCCCCCAGTATTTTAGAAACTCAGCAATTAAGTTACAGAAACCCTTGACCTTTTTTAGTAAATAGGCTTTCCTTTTTTCTATTGCCATCTTTTATCTCTTCTTTGTCAGCTGTTATCGGATACTGAATTGCTATGGAACTTTATTACGGACATTTTTGCAATATTTTGTAGTATGATATAATTTGGTACAATTTTACATGCGGTCAAACCGACCGCCATCTGAGGCGATGACCTGACCACTAATGAAAGAAGATCCATCCCAAGCTAAAAACAAGGCCAAATTCGCTATATCTTGAGGAGTACCTACTCTGCCAAGAACTGACCTTTCTTTGCGTCTTTCAATCAATTCTTCAAGCTGTTCCGGCGTTCTATTGCCTTTAACTATATCGGTTAAAATCAACCCTGGAGCAACAGCATTAACATTTATACTGTAAGGGCCAAGTTCTTTCGCAGAGGATTTAGTTAATTGAATAACTCCAGCCTTCGCAGACGCATAGTTAGCCGTTCCTGGATCAAAACTACCAAGCCCTGTTGTCGAGGCTATATTTATGATCTTGCCATACCTCTGCTTGATCATGTGTTTAGCAACAGATTGAGTGCACAGGAAAACTCCTTTCAGATCTACAGCGATAACCCTATCCCACGCTTCCTCACTCATCTCAAGCAATGGGGCATGGTTTACCATCCCGGCATTATTTACCAATACGTCTATCCTCTCGAACCTCTCTATAACGAGATTAATCATTCTTTCAACATCCTGTTTTTTAGATACATCTGTTTTGATGGAGATTGCTTCTCGGCCTAGCTTCTTGATCTCAAGAGTCGTCGCCTCCATCTCTGATGTTACAACGTCGGCAATCACAATATTTGCACCTGCCCTTGCAAAACACAAAGCAATCTCTCTCCCTATCCCCCTAGCTGAGCCGGTGATTACAGCTAATTTTCCATCTAACCTCATGTTAAAATTCCTTCTTCCTTAAGTTTTCCTCGTATTTGCTCATATCGAAATTCCTGCTGGTAGATCCTGCTAAGACAAAATCTCTAAACCTGAATCCTGCTCGCTTCTCTGAGACGATCTTGACCACAGCAATCTCTCCTTATTGAAAACTGTCTCTTTTCTATGTATGGCAAATTCAGACTGTGTCAAGGCCGTATTTAACTCGTTAATGCTGAAACTCAATACACGGACACCAATATCTTCCTTTCTAACTTCGTTATAAAACGTTTTAGACTCTCCTGAACGGGCTTCATATCTTCGGATTCAAGGCAATATTTCTGCCATTTTTCGTAGTGCGATAAACTGTCGTACTCAAATATTCTGATAATTTCATTAGTAGCATCACCGATGTAATTCGTAAATGAGCCAACATGCCCCACACCGAACTTTATCCAGAATGGTAATGATTCCT
>JBGQMP010000263.1:0-2805 GCA_041500685.1 Thermodesulfovibrionia bacterium
AGAAATCCGTCAGTAATTTTACTGACAAGTAAAAATTGAAGCGTTACTTCCGAGATATTAAAAGTGCCAAAAAAGCAGAGAGAACAGGAAAATCTTTCAGAGGAAAATGATCCCGAGACACAGCCTGAAATAGAGAAAACAGAAGCATTGTTCATACCTGAGGAAGAAGAGTCAAAGGTTCCTGATAGATCTAAAACTGAGAAAGAACCATTACAAGATAAACTTATGACAAGGGACAAAACCATGTATTGCACCATTTGCAATAAACAGATTGAGAAATATGGAAGAAGAAAAGAGGATTTCAGGAAACATGGTTGGATCTTTTGTCCTAAACATGGCTGGATACAAGAAGGAATTCATGATAAAGAGGTGGTGTCAGAACAACCCGTGAGGCTTTCCGTAGAAGAAGTGCCAGAAGAGCATGGAGAACAGGAAAATCCTTTAGAGGGAAAAGATTCCGAAATACTGCCTGAAAGAGAGACACCAGAAGAATCATCCATGATAGAAAAGGAATTAAAAAACAACCTGAATAAGGCAACAGACAAAACCATGTATTGCACCATTTGCAATAAACAGATCGAGAAATATGGAAGAAGAAAAGAGGATTTCAGGAAACATGGTTGGATCTTTTGTCCTAAACATGGCTGGATACAAGAAGGAATTCATGATAAAGGGGGGGGGGCAGAATTACCTGTGAGATTTTCCATAGAAGAAGTGCCAGAAGAGCATGGAGAACAGGAGTTCATGGAAGTAAATGAGCCCGACATGCTGTCTGAAAGCGATATACCAGAAACATTGCCCATGCTGGAGGAAGAACAACTGGAAGACTTATCTATTGAAAGAGAACTAAGGATGACAGATTTACCCATAGACGGGAAAATTGTTACAAGGAATAAATCAACCTTTATTAGTATCATCATTTCTGCCGTATTTGTCACAGTTTTAGCCAGTTTTACACTTGCTTATCTTGTCTGGAAAAGCCCATCAAATAAAAGCCTCGAGATTAAATCCTTGAAGGCCATCGTTCAAAACGAAGGATTGACTAAACAGGTTCAATCCCAGGCTTCTACCCCGCCTCAAGAATCAGTTCTGGTGGAAAAACATACCGAAGAGGTTCAATCCCAGACTTCTTCTCCCCCTCAAGAAGCTGTATCACGAAGTGGAAAGACCAAGTCCACAGAAAAAACAGAGGTAAAACCTTTACAGTCCCAGAAACCTTCACGGGAAATATTTACGATCCAGGTAGGTGCCTTCACTGATATCTCTTATGCAAAGTCCCTCAGGAAGAGACTTAATAGGAAGGGTTATCATACCTATATAACCTCATCAAAATCAAAAAATGGAGGAAGGCTCTATAAGGTATGGACAGGCAAATTCAGCAACAGGGAAAAAACTGAGACACTATCTGCAAAAATAATAAAGACCGAAGGTATTCAGACATTTGTAACCCCTTGGCAAAAACAATAAGAGAAAATCTCGAAAAATCTCCAGAAGAGAGCATTTCAATCCTTTTATCTCAAAGTTGCAAATTTTAAAAGAGCCATCTAGTGTCCTGAGTCGTTAATTCGGTTACAAAATCGTGCGACTGAGGTGAGGATTTCATCGGCAGTTTTGGTCCATATGAAGGGATTAGGATTCTCATTATGAATTGCAAGATAACGCTTAATAGCCATTTCCAACTGGCGTGTGCTTCGAAATGTTCCACGGCGGAGCTGTTTCTCCGTCAGAGCGGCAAACCAGCGCTCAACCAAGTTAAGCCAAGATGCTCCGGTGGGAGTGAAGTGCAGATGATAGCGAGGCCTTTTGGCCAACCAGCGATGGATAAGCGGCGTCTTGTGAGTTCCATAATTATCAAGGATCAGGTGGATGTCGAGAACCTCGGGGACTGCTTCCTCGATTCCCTGAAGAAACTTCCGGAACTCAATCGCTCGGTGACGACGATGACACCGTCCAATAACATGCCCTGTCTTGATATCAAGGGCAGCAAACAACGATGTAGTGCCGTGACGGGTGTAGTCGTGGGTGCGCCGTTCCACCTGTCCGGGGCGCATTGGCAGAATCGGTTGCGTCCTGTCCAAAGCCTGAATCTGGCTCTTCTCGTCCACGCACAAGACAAGGGCTCTATCAGGAGGAGCCATATACAGTCCCACAATGTCGCGCACCTTGTCGATGAACAAAGGATCCCTCGACAGTTTGAAAGTTTCCGTCTGGTGAGGTTGCAGTGCAAAGGCACGCCAGATGCGACTAATAGCGCTCTGACTCATTTCACACGCCTTTGCCATGGAACGGGTACTCCAGTGCGTGGCGTCACGGGGCGCACTCTCCAAAGTGCGAGTGACAACATCCTGCACGCGAGCGTCGGTGATTCTTCGAGGTGCTCCGGGACGGGGTTCATCCAGCAGACCATCCAGACGGTGTTCCGCAAAACGAGACCGCCACTTGCCCACCGTTTGTCGCGTGACATGAACTGTCGAAGCTACCACGTCATTCCTCTCGCCTCCGGCACAAGCCAGAATGATCTTGGCTCGCTGCGCGAGGGCTTGAGCAGTCTTTGGTCTGCGAGCCCATTGCTGAAGTGTTTCATGTTCTTCATCCCTCAACTGCAGGGGAGAAAGTGGCCGTCCAGTGCGCATATGCACCCCCTTTCTCACCAGCATACAGGAACTCAAATAATTAGTCAACGTATTTATAACTCAGGACACTAGTGTAGTGTAACAGTAATGCCTTTACATAACTGTCATTCCTGCTTACACGGGAATGTCGAAATAAAATAACTGTAAGGATTTGTTAGAGACACTACACTAG
>JBGQMP010000264.1:0-2768 GCA_041500685.1 Thermodesulfovibrionia bacterium
TCCACCTGATGACCAAGGATCATGGAACCCAGCTCTGATGCCATTCCTGCACCAACCCTCCCTGCAAATACCAGGGCTGCAGTAACGGGGCCGATCTCTCTGATAACAGAAAAGCCCACAATCCTTCCCGTATACATCTTAAGCCCCAGAACTGAAAGTTCAGCAGATAATTGGAGTGAGAGGGCCATACCGATAAAGAGGGAAACAAGAAGGATTATCAGAAAGGAGCCTGCGCCTGCATAGTCCATTTGTTCGATAGTATCCTTGAAATAGAAGGGTTTTTTTACGACACTGACAAGTCCACGGATGGAAAGGAGATAAAAATCCTGCAGGTCACTTATGAACTCTTTTATTTTTATGGTTTTCATCCCATCTTTACAAGTAACTTACTTATAGAAAAAACCTGTGGTATTGTCAATAGGAGAAGATTGTTTTTCCTCATCTGGATTCTCTCTTAATTATGGGATGGTGAGTATCATATATCCCAACTATCCCAACTTACAGATATCTCAGAAAAGCTTATTTACTAAACTGACAGTCTTCATTATATCATACTCAGAAAGGCAGAAAAGTGTCTGTTATATGGATTAGGCATTGAGTTATGCTCTGTCGAGCTCATATAAAATTGTTCTTGCGGATCATGACTAAACCATCTATACTTGAGGGGTCTTATGAGGAGCTGGATATCTACTATTTTTATAATGGGAGGGTCTTAAGGGGAGAAAAGTTTGTGTTAAAATATCCCCCTAATATTTTATATATCTGGAGGAGCCATGAAAGATAAAAAAATAGTACTTCCCGAGAAGGAGATACCGAGACAGTGGTATAATGTTCAAGCAGACCTGCCAAATCCTC
Source organism: Thermodesulfovibrionia bacterium (assembly GCA_041500685.1). GTDB lineage: Bacteria > Nitrospirota > Thermodesulfovibrionia > Thermodesulfovibrionales > SM23-35 > DASPRG01. Next base: position 856 of record JBGQMP010000264.1, read on the forward strand.
TTCCACCCCCACTCAATCCGGCAACAGGACAACCGATAACACCTGACATGCTTGCACCTGTTTTCCCCATGAACTTGATTGAACAAGAGGTGAGCTCAGAGAGGTGGATTGATATCCCTGAGCAGGTTTTAGAAAAATATCTTATATGGAGGCCGACGCCTCTGCACAGGGCATATTCCTTAGAGAAGTTTCTTGGAACGCCTGCACGGATATATTTTAAAAATGAGAGTGTTAGCCCACCAGGTAGTCATAAACCGAATACAGCTATGGCTCAGGCTTACTATAACAAGGTATTTGGCATAAAAAGACTCGCAACAGAAACCGGGGCTGGCCAGTGGGGAAGCGCCCTCGCCTTTGCTTGTAACCAGTTCGGCCTTGAATGCAAAGTCTATATGGTACGGGTAAGCTACAATCAGAAGCCTTATAGAAGGATTCTGATGGAGACCTGGGGGGCGAAGTGTGTGCCAAGTCCGAGCCCGGATACGAATGCTGGAAGAAAGTTCCTTGAGCAAAATCCGGAACATCCAGGAAGCCTGGGAATATCTATCAGTGAGGCAATTGAAGATGCTGTGACTACTAAAGATACGAGATATTCCCTCGGGAGTGTTCTCAACCATGTTTTATTACACCAGACCATCATTGGTCTTGAGGCGCATAAGCAACTCGCCATGATTGGTGAGTACCCTGATATTGTAATTGGGTGTGCAGGTGGTGGAAGTAACTTTTCCGGCTGTGCCCTCCCATTTGTCAGAGACAAAATACATGGTAAGGAATTGAAGATAATAGCGGCTGAGCCGACTTCGTGCCCTACGATGACAAAGGGTCCATATATATATGATTTTGGAGATACGGCAGAGACGACGCCCCTGATAGCCATGCATTCTCTCGGTCATGGTTTTATCCCAGCCCCTATTCATGCTGGTGGTCTCAGGTATCATGGCATGGCTCCTATCCTGAGCAGGCTTGTTGTTGATGGTATCATAGAAGCACGGGCATATCCTCAGCTTGAGACCTTTGCAGCAGGGATGACCTTTGCGAGAACAGAAGGGTTTGTCCCAGCACCAGAGACAAACCATGCCATTGCATGTGTTTTAGAAGAGGCGAGAAAGGCGAAAGAGGAGGGGAAGGGAAAGGTTATCCTCTTTAACTGGAGTGGACACGGTATAATGGACCTCGCAGCGTATGATGCTTATATATCCAGAAAACTCGAGGATTATGTATTACCAGATGAGGAGATAAAGAAGCTTATAAAAGATCTGGAAAAGTTTCCAAAACCCGGGAAATAGTTTAAGATTGAGCGTTGAAAGATTTGACAATAAATTGTTAAACTAAATGAGTCAACGATGAGGTGTTTTTGTTGATATGGATATCTACTGTCATCATCTGGGAATGGTAATGGGTTTTTCCTACTGTGTATCTATGAATGAAGGATTACCCTGCCGGAATATTATCGGTTGTTTTGAGGGACGGATGGATATTAGTACATTTTTGAGAGAAAAATTTACAGAGGATGAATTAGAGAAGACCTTCGGTGGATTACCAAAATCAAAAATAGAGCGGATAATAGAATCCATACATTCAAATACCTGAACCCCGACTTTTAACAAAAAATTTAGGCAGATGTTGCAAATCATATCCAGCTGACCTGGGCAAAAGCCCGTCCAAGCCTCCCTGATCAAAAAAACGCCCCCCTTGCAAAAAAGATAGTTTTGTGTTAGGCTTTCTTTCCTAAAGGTATTGCCAAAAAAGTCGACATTGGCCTCTTTCCACTGAATCGGCAGTCAAAAACAGTAAGGAAAGGTAAAAGGAACAGGAGGAGAAAAGGAAGAAATGGTAGCTACAATCAAGGAACTTCTTGAGGCGGGTGTACACTTTGGTCATCAGGTAAAGAGATGGCATCCCAAGATGAAGAA
>JBGQMP010000265.1:0-2746 GCA_041500685.1 Thermodesulfovibrionia bacterium
AGCCTCCTTGCATAACGAAATTGCCTTACTAACCTGTCCTCGCTCTTTTGCTATACAAAAAGCATAGTAAGAACTAATAACAGGGCTGTACTTTGTATTTATAGCCTTCTCAAAACAGGAAAGGGCAGAAAGTGTATTACTTTTGGCAAGAGCTTCTAACCCTTTCGCGAAAAACCTCTCTGCCTCTGTATCGTTCATATGATAATTTTATACTAATTTTATGAGATTATCTAAAATATGTTCAAAATATTTTTAACGGAGAACAAAAGCCTTATCGTGAAGTAAAAAATCCATGAATAAGCGTTATCCACTCCTTCGACCCATGCTTGTCTTGCGCTGTTCACATCATAAGGGTAGATGAGGGGCCAATGTTTCAGCAGTAATACCTGTATATAGAAGGGTATTTTTGGTCGGGGCGAGAGGATTTGAACCTCCGACCCCCTGCTCCCAAGGCAGGTGCGCTAAACCAAGCTGCGCTACGCCCCGAACTTTTGTTTTAGTTTAGAAACGCAGGCTAAAGCCCTGGTCGCCTTCGGCGCTGCCAGAGGCAGGTAAACCTGCGACTACAAAGGAATTTGAATTATCAGAGAATCGAACCATTCAATTTAGGTTTCAGTAATTGAGAATCTCAAGGTAGTCATTAATGTTTTTCAATTCTTCATCCTCTGCTTCCAGTCTTTTGTTATTGAAATATTCTAATGCTCTGTCCCCATCTCCCCTGAAAATAGGATCAAGATCTATTGCACGCTTAATAGCAGAGGCAGCATCACCATACCTGCCCTCGGCATTGTAACAGAGGGCAAGGCCGTAAAAAGGACGGTTAAAATCCTGTACGCGTTTTATCGCTTCCTTATATGAATCAATTGCCTCATCAATACGACCCAATCTGTAATAGGTATCGCCGAGGCCATTATATGCTAACTCAGTCTTCTTATATAAAGGGTTCTTAATCGCTGCCTTAAAAGCATTTATCGCATCAGACCACCTTCCCATTCTCCCATACGTTGCACCAAGGTTGTTATAAGCCTCTGAATAATTCGAGTCTACCTTTATTACCTTTAAAAATGATTCCTCTGCTTTCTGGAGATCATCAAATTCAAGATAGACCAAACCCAGTACATTGAGCGTTTCTTTATCATCCGGGTTTATTTCGAGGGCCTTTTGAAATTCAACAAATGCCATCTGCATCTTGTTTTCAGTCAAAAAAGATAGCCCTAACTGGTAGTGAGCATTTGCCCTCCCAATGTCACCCTTCCCTGCAGTTGCACAAGAGCTGAGAAGGAATATAAGACAAATTAGCATGTTTCTTGTTTTCACTTTTGCTCTCCAATATGAATTATTTACTTCTATTAAAACTATCAGAAACAATAAGAGAAGTAAAGAGTGAGGAGACTTCTTTACAGACCTGCTCCCAGGGAAGCCCTCCGAAGTCGATTTCAAAGCCCTCTGGTAGGAATTTAATTTTACCATCTCTTTTTTTACGAAGTTCAAAGATGTCTTTTGGCTCTACTCTTGTATCAGGAGAAAATAGGATACGTATCCTCCCCTGTGTATCCTGGATCTTCGTGATGAGGAGTTCCTTTGCCATTATCTTTAATCTCATGATGTCGAGAAGGTTTTTTACCTCCTCGGGTGGTTTCCCAAACCTGTCCTTCATCTCGAATTCAAGGGCTTTCAATGCTTCATCTGTCTTTGATGATGCAATCCTCCTGTACAGGCTCAACCTGAGCATTATGTCATCTATATATTTTTCTGGTATAAAGGCATTAACCCTTAAACTCACTGAAGGTTCAAATTCCTCTTCAATCTTCAGGCCCTTTAACTCAGCTACGGCCTTCTCCAACATTTCCATATAAAGATCGAATCCGACAGCATGGATATGACCTGATTGTTCAGAACCCAGAAGATTCCCTGCGCCCCTGATCTCGAGATCCTTCATGGCCAGCCTGAGGCCAGCTCCGAGATAACTCATCTCCTGTATTGCCTGAAGCCTTTTCTTAGCTTCTTCAGTTATGATATCCTCTCCTGGAATAAGAAAATAGGAATAACCCCTTACATTACTCCTTCCAACACGTCCCCTTAACTGATAGAGCTCAGCAAGCCCCGTCATCTCTGCCCTGTTAATGATGATGGTGTTGGCTGTTGGAATGTCAAGCCCTGAACCAACGATAGCAGTAGATACAAGGACATCAGTATTGCCCTCATAAAATTCGAGCATGATTTTTTCAAGTTCTCTTTCAGGCATCCGCCCGTGTGCAACAGATATCTTTGCTGAGGGAAAAAGTCTCGTCAGATATTCGGCAAGCTTATAAATATCCTTTATCCTGTTATGAACAAAAAAGACCTGGCCTTTCCTTTCGAGTTCTCTCTTGATGGCATCTTTAATAAGTTCCTCATCAAATACAGAGACAGTACTTCTGACAGCAAGTCTTTCCTCAGGTGGTGTTTCGATTGTACTCATATCTCTGATATCGGAGAGTGCCATATACAGTGTTCTCGGTATAGGTGTCGCAGTAAGGATAAGCACATCGACACCTCTTCTCAGTTCTTTTATCCTCTCTTTCTGCCTCACTCCAAACCTGTGTTCCTCATCAATGATGAGAAGACCGAGTTTATGAAAATGCAAATCTTCTCTAAGAAGGCTATGTGTCCCTATGACTATGTCTATATCTCCATTCGACAGAGCCCTGGTTGTCTCCTGTTGATCTTTCTTTGACTTGAATCTGCTCAGGTAGTCTATCCTTAC
>JBGQMP010000266.1:0-2738 GCA_041500685.1 Thermodesulfovibrionia bacterium
TTCCTTACTGAACAAAGAAGGACATCAGGATGTAAAGATTTGGGAAGCATGCCTCGCAACGAGATAAAATTAAGGCCCGAGAAGAAATCAATGCCCTTCTTTGTTATCCATGAACACCATGCAAAGAGGCTCCATTTTGACCTTAGACTCGAAATGGAAGGGGTATTGAAGTCATGGGCTGTTCCAAAAGGACCGTCTATGAACCCAAAGGACAAACGTCTCGCCATTCAAGTTGAAGACCATCCTCTTGAGTATGGAAACTTTGAAGGGGTAATACCCGAGGGCATGTATGGTGCTGGAACAGTAATGATATGGGATAAAGGGAGATTTGAGATAAAAGAGGGGCCTCTTGAAAGGGGAAGGCTTACGATCATATTTTATGGCAAAAAACTCAAAGGGGCTTTCGCACTTGCGAAAATGTCTGGTAGAGATAAGGAGTGGCTTTTGATAAAGAAGGCAGATGAGTTTGCGGACTATGGATTTGAATTGAAGACAGTACTCAAAAGAGGTAGTAAGATATGAGCAATAAGTTACGGATAGAAAGAGAACAAAGGGAAGGAAGCAGAGAGCAAAGGGCAGATAGGCAGGTATCACAAGAAAGACTCTCGATGAGGAGGTTTAAAAGGTGTCTCTCCTTGATATAAAGGGTCTTAACATCTCTTTCAAATCATCGAAAGGCTCAATAAAGGTTGTCTGCGGTCTCAGTTTCACGATTGATGAGGCAGAGGTCTTTGGTCTTGTTGGAGAGAGCGGATGTGGGAAGTCTCTGACTGCTTTATCCATTATGGGAATCCTTCCACAGAACGCCCTTGCAGAGGGCGAAATTATCTTTAAGGGTAACAATCTTTTAACCCTCGATAAAGAATCAATGAGGAGGCTGAGGGGCAAAAAGCTTTCGATGATATTCCAGGAGCCGATGACATCACTCAATCCAGTGCTTACCGTCGGTTATCAAGTAGCAGAGGTGCTTACAACTCATTTAGGACTTACAAAAAAGGAGGCAATGGCAAATACTATTGAACTCTTTAAGGCAGTTAAAATCCCGTCTCCTGAGATAAGGATCAAGGAATATCCGCATCAGATGTCAGGAGGAATGAGGCAGAGGATCATGATAGCTATGGCAATAGCATGTAAACCATCTCTGCTTATCGCAGATGAGCCTACAACAGCCCTCGATGTTACCATACAGGCTCAAATACTTGAGCTCCTCCAGAGACTCAGGGAAGAGATGAAGATGGCAGTACTCCTCATAACCCATGACCTCGGCATTATTGCAGAAAGTGCTAAGAGAGTGGCCATCATGTACGCAGGAAGATTGATGGAACTTGTGGATGTGAAGGAGTTGTTTTATAACCCGAGACACCCATATACCATTGGGCTATTGGAGTCTCTCCCAAAAGAAAAAGGCACTCCCTTGATGCCCATCCCAGGCTTTGTACCAGAACCATATAAACTTCCACCGGGCTGTAAGTTTTCAGACAGGTGCAGATTCGTAATACCTGCATGTAGGGAAGAAGAGCCAGAACTGAGGCTGATTACACCCCCCTTAAATTCCCCCCTTGGTAAGGGGGCCCGCCTGCCGTCTGTCGGGCAGGGAGATAGAGGGGTTAAAGGGGGGCAGAGGGGGATTACTAACTCATCACCTCATTTGGTTAGATGCATTAGGTCAGAGGAGATAAGGTGGCAATTCTGAAGGTAAACTCCCTCAGGAAGTATTTCTCTGTTAAGCAGGGTTTAATCACTAAACCCATACTTGTAAAGGCCGTAGATGGTGTTGATTTTTCTATCGATGAGGATAAAATCCTCGCCCTCGTTGGTGAGAGCGGTTGTGGTAAGTCAACGGTTGCAAGGCTTGTATTGGGGCTCATACCACCTACTTCAGGTGAGGTCCTTTTCCAGGGAATGAATATCTTCAGGCTTAATGGTGGCACTATGAAGGCATTCCGGAAATCAGTTCAAATCATATTTCAGGACCCCTTTGCGTCACTGAATCCCAGGAAGAGGATAATGGATATAATCTCAGAGCCTCTTAAAATTCACAGAATTGTCGAGGGAAAGAGGTTGAAGGATAAGGTATTTGAGCTCCTTAACAAAGTGAATCTCGGTCCTGATATGCTGTATCGTTATCCCCATGAATTAAGTGGAGGGCAGAGGCAAAGAGTATGTATAGCAAGGGCCCTTGCCGTTTCTCCGAAGGTAATCGTTGCTGACGAACCCCTTTCAGCCCTTGATGTATCGATACAGGCCCAGATATTGAATCTCATCCAAGGATTAAAAGGGGAATTCAAACTCTCCTTTCTCTTTATAAGTCATGACCTGAAGGTAGTTCACTATTTCAGTGATACTATAGGGGTTATGTATCTTGGAAAGATTGTGGAGTATGCGAATACAGAGGATCTCTTCAGGACGCCCTTTCATCCTTATACAGAGGTGCTTCTCTCATCAGCCCCTGTTATTCCTACATCGGAATTTATGTATCATGCAACACGTATTACGCATGACGCAGCACGCACTATAAAGGGGGAAGTACCAAGTCTCATAGATATCCCTCCTGGATGCCCTTTTCATCCAAGGTGTCCGAAAAGGTTTGAGCCTTGTGATAGAATTGTACCTTTATTAAGAGAAGAAAAAGGGAGAATCGTATCATGTCATCTCTTCTGAAAAAGCGATTATTAGAACTCATCCTTTTTATACATATTCTGTCTGGTCCTGAATCAAGTTCAGGATCGGCAAAAGAA
>JBGQMP010000267.1:0-2738 GCA_041500685.1 Thermodesulfovibrionia bacterium
CCTTGGTGTCGCTTGCAGCCTTATGAAGAGTTGCATGATCGATTGGCTTAATACTGTAAAGATCAATCACGCGTATGTAAATTCCTTTCTTCTTTAATTCCTCATAAGCATTCAGGGCTTCATGGAGTGTCACTCCAGCTGCAACGATGGTGATAAGATCGTTGTTACTCTTTCTTAATACCTTGCTTCCACCAATGACAAACTCTTCATCTTCACGATAAATAATAGAAGTTTCTTTTCTCGTGGTGCGTATATATACGATGCCATTATATCGAGCAGCTTCCTCGACTAACTTTTCCGTTGATATCGCATCAGAGGGGTACAAAACTACGCTATTTAAAACTGCCCTAAACATGGCTATATCTTCAAGTCCCATCTGCGATGGACCATCTTCGCCAATAGATACGCCGGCATGGGAACCGACAAACTTGATATTAGGATTCGAATACTGACTCATCCTGATTTGATCAAAGGCACGGGTTAAAAATGCTGCAAAGGTAGAGATAAAGGGAATCTTGCCTCTACAGGAAAGGCCTAATGCAGTTCCTACCATGTTTTGTTCCGCAATATACATTTCAAAAAATCGTTCAGGATATGCCTTTTGAAATATCTCAGCATACGTTGAATTACTCACTTCAGCATCTAAAACAACCATGTTGGGAAATTGAGGGAAGATTCTTACAAGGGCTTTTCCGTAAGCCTTACGTGTAGCAACTTGTTTATCAGCCTGATAAGAAACTCTTTTCATCCCCTGTGGTTTTTTATCTTCTGGCCTCAGGTCTTCGGGCTTTGATATGTCTCCTCTTACGGATCTGTCAACAGTGCCGAGTTCTTTCAATGCCATGGTAAATTCTTCTTTTTTGAGAGCTTTACCGTGCCAGCCGTCTTTGTCTTCGAGAAAAGAAACCCCTTTCCCTTTTAAAGTTTTGGCAATAATCATAACTGGTTTACCTGAGACTAAAAGCGCCTTTTCATAGGTATTGAGAATTTCTGGAAAGGAATGGCCATCAATTGAAATTGTTTCCCACCCAAAGGAGGAAATTCTCCTTTCGTAGGTATTGAGATCATGGCCATACATCGTTTCTCCTCGCTGGCCAAGTCGGTTTACATCAAGGATACCGATAAGATTATCCAATTTATAATAGGCAGCAATCTGTATAGCCTCCCACTGTGAACCTTCTGACATTTCGCTATCCCCGAGAAGGACATATGTCCTGTACAGCAACTTATCAAGGTATTTGGCATTCAAGGCCATTCCAAGGCCAATGGAAAGACCCTGCCCCAGAGAACCTGTAGCGGCTTCAACATAAGGAAAGGCAACAGTAGGATGGCCTTCTAAAGGACTCCCAAATTTTCTCATGCTTAAGAGTTCCTTTTCTTCTAATTTCCCAGCTGCGGCCCACAGGGAATAAAGAAGAGGAGAAGCATGACCTTTAGAGAAGATCAGGCGATCATTATTTTGGTGCTTAGGGTTATCTATATCGAACCGAAAGATTCCACTGAATAATAGACCGGTCATTAAATCCGTTGCCGACAGAGAAGATGTAGGATGACCTTAACCAGCCTCTGTTGTTGAAGCAAGAATATAGTATCGGATTAATTTGGCTAATTTTTCTAATTTCTCGATCTTTCCCATGTCAACCATTCAATATCCGGCCGACTTGTTGACAGATTTCTCTGTCTCAAGTTCAGCTATTTTTTTTATAAACTGATTATAGTTCTCCTTCGGATTGCTGTTAAGAAATATCCTGCTTCCAACGCAGACATAATCAACTCCGAGATCAAAAAATAACTTTGAATTTTCGAGAGAGACTCCTCCGTCAGCAGCAATACTCTTGTCCTTGAAGATGTGTCTTGCCTTCTCAATTTTCTTTAGTACCTCAGGCTTAAAAGGTTTCCCATAACAGCAGGGGACAACAGTAAGAAATAGTAAGGTATCGACCTTCTCTGCTATTTCTCTAAATTCCTCTATCTTCGTCTCCGGCTTGATAGCCATACCAACAGCAATTCCTCTCTGTCTCATCTGGTTGATAAAGTTGAGATGTTCAACATCAGATTCAAAATGGAATATCACCTTTTTAAGATGATAATTATCAATTCGGCTCATAAAGTCCCTGGGGTTCTTAACCATAAGATGTATTTCAAAAGACAAGGAAGTATTAATACTCCTTATCTTTTCTTCTGGAAAACTCTTAGAGGGTACAAAAATGCCATCCATGATATCAATCTGAACATAATCTGAAAAAGATTCAGCCTGTCTTAATCGCATAAGAAAATCTTCAGTATTATCTGCAAGTATCGCAGGGACTATTTCCATCGCATCAAGCTCCTGAAAAAAAGTTCAAACAGAAATCTCATTGATGATAATGAATATATCCTAAGAATTCGTGTCTCTTGCGCATGCTGATTCTTATTATAAAGCAAAAGTAATATAGTAACATCAGTAAAAAATCTGTTTTTTGTCAGACTTTAAATGGTTTTAATGGTGTCAGACCTTGACAATTGACAAATGGAATGAGTTTAGATAAACTCTTTTCATGGGAAGACCTCTCAGGATAGAGTATCCGGGCGCTTTTTATCATATAACGAGTAGAGGGAACGAAAGAAAGAAGATATTCCTTGATGACTCAGACAGAATAAAGTTTCTTGAAATACTCAGTGAATATCATGGCCGATATGGAATTCTCATACATAGTTACGTACTCATGAATAACCATTATCATCTTATCCTTGAGACA
>JBGQMP010000268.1:0-2734 GCA_041500685.1 Thermodesulfovibrionia bacterium
AATTATTGATAGTCCCCAAAAAGGACCGTTGCCGCGTCTAACTAAGAGAGAAACGGCTGCTTTTCATAGTGCTAATTATTTTTTTTTGGAAGATATCATAAATAACGAGAATACTGTGAGCACATTTCCTGAGGTTGCTGGAAAAGATATCGCTTCAATTGTCTATACCTCTGGCACTACAGGTGAACCAAGAGGGGTAATGCTTTCACATGACAATTTTCTTTCGAATGCAGATTCCATAATCAAATATCTTCGTCTTACTGAGGCTGATAGCGTCATGGTCGTTTTGCCATTTTGCTATTCATATGGCAAGTCTTTGCTTAATACCCATATTATGGTAGGAGGCACGTTAGTGCTTGAGAACAGTTTCATGTATCCTAATGTTGTGCTGGATAAAATGATTGAAGAAGATGTGATAGGCTTTGCCGGAGTTCCTTCTACTTTTGCCATTCTGCTCAATCGATCAAGTATCCGAAATTACCGTTTCCCGAACTTGAGATATGTAACCCAGGCAGGCGGACCTATGTCACCCAAACATGCAAGAGAACTTTCCCTGATACTGTCGGATATCCAGATTTATATAATGTACGGACAGACGGAGGCAACTGCACGGCTGACATACCTTGAGCCACAGGATCTTTTTAGAAAGCCCGGTTCTATCGGGAAACCCATACCCGGAGTAGAGGTTGAACTTATAAAAGATGGTGGAATACCAGCAGGTGAAGGCGAGGAAGGGGAGATAGTTGTTACGGGTAAGAATGTGATGGTTGGTTATTGGAACAATCCTGAGGAAACGAGAAAGGTTTTAAAAGATGGTAAACTTTACACCGGTGATATCGCAAAAAAGGATGACGAGGGTTATCTCTACATAGTTGGCCGCAGAAGCGATATGATTAAAAGTGGGGCCCATCGGATAAGTCCAAAGGAAATAGAAGAAGTGATTCTCGGAATGCACGAAGTCCATGAAGTAACGGTTGTTGGCATTGAAGATGAGATTCTTGGAGAGGCTATACGGGTGGTAATCGTTTTAAAAGATGGACATGAAATGGATGCAAAGAAAGTTCAGAGACACTGCCGGCTAAAACTTGCACCTTTTAAAATTCCCAAAGAAGTTTTTTTTGTTGACGAATTACCAAAAACGAGTGCTGGAAAAGTGCAGAGGCATTTGCTAAAGCCGCAAAAACAGTTAATAGTTTAAAAAAGGGCAAATAGTGAATAAGGCAGCTAACCAAAGAAACATTAAGGTATGAACCGATGAACCAAACAACTCATATACTCAAGATATGTTCTCGTTGCATTTTACCTGAAACCTTCCCTGGCGTTACGTTTAATGCCGAAGGTATTTGCAACCACTGCCAACAGTTAGACGGCAGGCAATCAAAGCTTGCTCAAGACAAGAAAAAATATGAACAAAAATTTCTTAATTTACTTGAGCAACTCAATCAACTTAATCAAACTCGCAACTCGCAACTCGCAACTCGTTCTTACGACATCCTTATGGCTTATAGTGGAGGTAAGGATTCAACATATACCATGAGTATTTTGAAGAACAAATATAAATTAAGGGTTTTGGCACTCAGTTTTGACAATGGATTCATATCTGATACAGCTATCGCTAATATAAAGAATGTGATAGACGGACTTGGTATTGACCATATTTTCTTTAAACCGAGATGGGAAATTTTAAAAAAAATATTTATAACAGCAGCGAAGCAGGAACTTTATTCTAAAAAAACACTTGAAAGGGCGAGTACTATATGCACTTCCTGTATAGGCCTGGTAAAATCGATTTGTCTCAAGATGGCTATAGAACAGGCCATTCCGATGGTAGGATTTGGCTGGTCCCCTGGCCAGGCGCCTGTGCAATCCTCAATAATGAAGAACAACCCGTCTCTCATCAGGATGGCTCAGCAGGCTATCCTGAACCCGCTCCGGGAAATTGTGGGAGGCGAGATTGAAGTCTTTTTCCTTCAGGAAAAACATTACTCAGAGCCTGAAAGATTTCCGTATAATGTCCATCCGATGGCATGGGAATTTTATGATGAGAACATGATCATAGAGGAGATAGAAAAGTTTGGTTGGGTCGCGCCAACGGATACCGATAGCAATTCTTCCAACTGTCTTCTGAATGCCTATGCCAATGACATCCATATAAAAAGATACGGATTCCATCCGTATGTTTGGGAAATAGCCAATATGGTAAGAGAGGGGATAATGAAGCGTGATGAAGGATACAAAAAGATTTATCAGAAACAACCTTTAAATCTAATTACGACATCAAAAGAAAAACTGGAAACATGAAGGTATAAGATTCAAGGAGTTAGGGATTCAAGGGGCAAAGTATTAGAGATAGTTCCGAGAAGTTTCTATGGAGCTTTGTAAAGGATTCGAGGATTGTTTAGATGTCTGAAATGCCCTCATTTGTACACTAAGGCATGCCCTTTAGAGAGTAAAAATGTGATAGAAAAAACGAAAAGGCATATAAGCATTTTGTCTGTCTTCTGGATATCCAAACACAAAGAGGCTTTTGGCAAACCTCCATCCTAACACCCCCACCAATAGCATTTCCAGTAGTTCCAAACCGATAATATCTGAATTTGTTTATAATTTCCATATTATAATTTCATATTTTTCAATCCTATGTTTGATCAACTTAATCAATCTACCCACCAGTTGCATAAATTTTATTCGTTTGAGGAGGCAGATGTGTTGAAAAGCCCTGCCATCGACACCT
>JBGQMP010000269.1:0-2729 GCA_041500685.1 Thermodesulfovibrionia bacterium
CCTGGTGGGTTTCGTGAGCCTCTTTATAATGGGTTGCTCCATAAAATACCGCTTTTATGTTTTTCTTATGGCATAAGGGTTTTTATATCAATTTTATTTGCCTTTGAAGTGTAAGTGGTTCAGCCATCTTTTTTCAAGGATAGACTTTATCCTTACAAGATTTTATCCTAAGCTGGGGAACGAGGAAACTTGCTGTAAGAATGTACAAGGGGAGGTCACTTTAGATGGTCAAAGGCTTTTATGATATCTTCAGCGCCCTTGAAGTTTTTTTTCTCTCCATTGGACATAACACAGGTGGGTGTTGCAGATATTTTATCTTCTTGAAAATAATTATTGAAGAAGCTGAATATTGGATTAACATCAAAAGGCTTGAATCCTATGCCTCTCTTTTTCAGAAACTCCTCTAACTTTTCTTTTTCAGTTATCTTATTCTTTGCAGCTTCAAACATGATTGATCTCACGCGAAGGGCATGACTGAATTCTTTGTTCTCATTGAGGACATAAAGAAAATATGTGGCATAGAGAGAGGAGTGTTTATGAATTGGTGTATCAATAAAGGTAATGGTTATGACTCCTTTTTTAACTAAATCAAGGGTTACCTTTTCTAATCTCGGTTCAAGAGAACTGCAGGGCCCGCAAAAATAATCTGTATAAAGCCTCACCTTTGTCTTACCGGTTCCAAAAGAGAAGAGAAGGTCCGCCTTAGGCGGATCCTCTGCATAGAGAGGGGTGACTATGCCCTGGAAGAAAAGTGAAAAAAGGATAAAGCCGATAATCAGAGAAGCCGTCATAAGGATCTTTTTGGACATGTCGAAGTTTAATAGAAAGAGGATAAAAATAACAGCTCCAAAAGCTAAGCAAAAGTAACAAGAAGTGAAATGCCTTATTTGAAAAACGATAAGATATATTTCTGCTCCCAGGCCGAAGGAGACGAGAAACAGGACGACGGAACTTCTCCTCAGGAGATTGGAAAGTATTATGAGTCCCATGTAGAGGATCCCCACGTATTGCAGATCTATGGAAAAAATACTGCCCTTCAGGTATGAGCATGAGTCTCCACATAGACCGTAAAGAAGAGGAATCACCATACCCAAAGAAGAGATGATGACATTAATCCAGTGTTTCTTGGCACTACACTTTTTCAATGATTCTTTCACGTACATGAAAATATTTTATCAAAATCTATACAGGAAAGTATAATCCAGTAATGTGAAAACAAAAACGGTTACGCTTATGTATCCATTCATATTGAAAAATGCTATGTCGAGTTTGCTCAGATCATCTTCCTTAACAAGGGAATGTTCATAGATAAACATCCCTGCGACAACCGTCATCCCGAGCCAGTAGAAAATGCCGAGCCTCAATAAAGCACCTGAAAAAAGGAGCAAAAGAAACGTTACGAGGTGGAATATTCTTGCTAAGATTAATGCCTTTCCTATTCCAAACCTCCTGGGAATAGAATAAAGACCATAGGATTTATCGAACTCGATATCCTGAAGGGCATAGAGTGTGTCAAATCCCGCAAGCCAGAATACAACTGCGGCTGCTATCGGAAATATCTCTAAATCGAAAGTACCTCTTATAGCTATCCATGCTCCGAGGGGTGCAGCAGAGAGCGCCAGCCCTAAGACAAAATGGGTAGTCCAGGTAAACCTTTTTGTATAAGAATAAATGAAAAGTAAGGCTATAGCAATCGGAGAAAGTTTTAGACACAGAGGGTTTAACATATAAGCAGCTAAGATAAACACTGCAAAGAACATTACTGTAAATAAAATTGCTTCGGATAATTTGACAATACCAGCAGGCAGTTCCCTGTTTTTGGTCCTTGGGTTTGTCTGGTCAATCTTCCTGTCAATTATTCTATTAAGCCCCATGGCGCCTGATCTCGCTCCCACCATTGCAAGGGTTATCCAGAAGATTTTACCAAGGGGAGGGATTCCTCCTGCAGCCATGATTGCTCCGGTAAATGCAAAGGGGAGGGCGAAGATGGAATGAGGAAATTTGATCATCCTCAGATAGAGAACTATTTTTCCAGCAACAGAGTTCATCATGACTTTAAACAATTATAACCAGATTCAGTATTCCGTGGGTAGATCAAAGATTCTGATAAGCATCTCTCTTTCTGTAATTGAACAAAAAGCAGTGGGAAGTCTTTTTGTCATGCTGAACTTGATTCAGCATCTAATAAATCAGTATGCTGCGAGACCCTGAAACAAGTTCAGGGTGACATTGAGCGATGGACAGGAATTTCTGAACTTTTATTCATCAATTCACTAAAATCAAGGATAGTTTTAAACTCTGATGACAACAATGGCTTAAGCTTTGAATTTGATCTTGCCTTGTAGACCAGATACTTTATACCGAAATTTTGTGCTGTTTTTAATACCTCAAGGGTGTCATCTATGAGTATCGTTTTTTCTTTACTGAATCCAAGCCTCTGCTCAGCCCTTTGCCAGAATTCCATTTTCTCTTTCGGGAAGCCGATTTCAAAAGATGTTATCGCACCTGTCAGATACTTGCCAAGGTCGGTCTTTTTCAGCTTCATATCGAGCACCTTGTAATGTGCGTTTGTCACGATGAAGGTATTGATTTTTCCGGTCTTCAGCATCTTAAGAAAATCTTCGACATGGGGATGAACTTCTACGAGATGCCTTATCTGTTCCTTTAATGCCATGATATCGAGCTCAAGCTCCTTTGACCAGAAATCAATATCTGTCCAGTTAAGAGTA
>JBGQMP010000270.1:0-2716 GCA_041500685.1 Thermodesulfovibrionia bacterium
AAAGAGAACTGGATATTTACGTTCCCCCTTTTATCTTTTTTCTTTATGCTGAATCTATGGTATAGGAGAGGCAGAGACCCGAAGGTAAGAGAAGCTGTTACCGTTATGTATGAACCTCCCAAGTATAACAACAAACTCCTCATACCTGCAGAGGTAGGTACCCTTGTTGATGAAAGGCTTGATTCAAGGGACGTAACTTCAAGCATCGTTGGACTTGCTGTAAAGGGATATATAAAAATAGAGGAAAAGAAAAAAGAAGGTTTGATATTTGACTCTACCGATTATTTTCTATCAAAGGTGAAAGAGCCTGACGAGAACCTCAGCTCTTTTGAGACAGAACTTATGAAAAGTCTGTTCTCAGATGATCCCTCAGGCATATTTGTCTCAGAAATGAAAAATAAATTCTATAAGAACTTACCGACATTAAAAGATACCCTCTATGAAGAGCTTGTAGGGAAAAAGTATTTTCTGAGAAGTCCTGAGAAGGTAAAGAATCTCTACATGACTGCGGGAGTTCTCATAATCGTCTTTGGTAGTGGCTTCACTGCATTTATTGCTTCCTCTCTCGGAGTTAAAACGATAATTTCGTGGGTGATAGCAGGTCTGCCTCTGTTTTTCTTCGGCAGGGTGATGCCTGCAAAGACAAAGGCTGGTGCTTCTGCATACATGGATGTTCTAGGTTTTCAGGAATTCCTCACCCGTGCAGAAAAAGACAGACTCGAACGAATGGGTGATAAAAATCTCTTCTCCAAGTTCTTGCCCTATGCCATAGCCCTCGATGTTGCAAATAACTGGGCAAAGGCATTCGAGGGGATTTACCAAGACTCCCCTCAGTGGTATGTATCACATGGGGGATTCGGAACTTTCAGCCCCTACAGTTTTTCCCATTCCATTGGTTCTCTGACATCAAATCTTTCATCTGCGATGTTTTCATCACCGAGGGGAAGTGGTGTTGGCGGTGGTTCTGGCGGCGGCGGTTCTTCAGGAGGTGGGTTTGGAGGTGGCGGCGGTGGAAGCCGGTAATACCTCTATGAACCTGATCGAGATGATTGAACGTTACCAGTTGATGGTCGCGGTACGCACCGAAACACCTGAAAAGGCGTATCATGCCGCAGTTGCGTGCATAAAGGGAGGTATCCGTTTGGTGGAAATAACGTTCTCGGTACCCGGGGCAGAAGAGGTGATCAGAGAATTAAATGAAAAAACGAAGGCATGTATTGGCGCAGGAACGATTCTCAGTATTTCCGATCTGAAAAAAGCATTGAAGGCCGGGGCTCGTTATATCGTCAGCCCGCACCTAAGTGAAGAGATTGTGAAATCTACCAAGAAAGAAGGCGCTGTCTCAATTCCAGGAGCTTGTACCCCAACAGAGATCTACAGAGCTTATCGGTCTGGAGGGGACATCATAAAGCTCTTCCCTTTTGTCGAGATGGGCGGACTCAATTTCCTGAAAGCGATAAGAGGGCCAATGCCATTTGTGCATTTCATGTTGAGCGGAGGCGTGAACTTGAATAATATCTCAGAATATCTCTCTGCGAAAGCCTCGTGTATCCTTATCGGTTCTTCGATTTTGAAGAAAGAATTTGTTAATGAAGAGAATTGGGACGCTATATCGGATCTCGCAAGAAAATTTGCAGAAAAGATAGAGAATTCCTCATTTCCAAAAAGAAATCCCACAGACAAAGTCTAATTTTTCGTATAATAAAGATTATTAATTAAGCCAACCTCGGAGGGAATAAGGGATGTATCGACCACAGATCAAGGTTCTCGATTGCACAATCCGCGATGGTGGGCTGATAAACAAATGGCAGTTTAGCGACGAGACTGTGCGGAAGGTTTTCCTCGCGCTTTCAGAGTCCGGCATTGATTATATGGAAATAGGTTATAAGTCCTCAGAGCAATATTTTTCCAGGGAGGAACACGGTGCCTGGAAGTTCTGTACCGAAGATGACATAAAGAGGATTGTCGGTGAAGTTGAGACAAAAATGAAGCTGTCTGCCATGGCTGACATAGGTCGTATTGATTCAGAAGATATCCCTTACAAAAAAGACAGCATTCTCGATATGATCAGGGTTGCCTGTTACGCAAAAGAGATCGACAAAGGCATTGCCCTTGCCCATGAATGTCTCAATAAAGGGTATGAAGTTACGATCAATCTCATGGCGGTCTCGAAGGTCCTGGAGAGAGATCTTGACGAAGCACTTGATGATCTATCCAAGAGCGATGTCCCTGTTGTGTATCTTGTTGACAGTTTCGGTTCACTCTATTCCGAGCAGGTCCATTTCCTTGCAAAGAAGTATTTTCAGGCCCTGCCAGGAAAAGAGCTTGGCATACATACCCATAACAACCAGCAATTGGCCTTTGCAAACACAATAGAGGCGATTATTGCGGGCGTGAACCGTCTGGATGCAACGCTTTACGGCATGGGAAGGGGCGCAGGGAACTGTCCGTTAGAACTTCTCCTCTCTTTTCTCAAGAATCCAAAGTTTGACATAAGACCGCTCATCGAAGTCATACAGGAAATATTCGTTCCCATAAAGGCTGAAATAGAATGGGGATATCATTTACCCTATCTGATAACCGGTGTGTTGAACGAACATCCGAGGAGCGCCATGAAGATAATGGCCCAGAAGGCACTGCCGAACCTGAGACAGTTCTACGATGACCTCAAAGACGGCACGCAGCTGGATTAGGGTAGTACCAAATCCAGCCCTAA
>JBGQMP010000271.1:0-2713 GCA_041500685.1 Thermodesulfovibrionia bacterium
GCTGAGACTAACATGACGGCGATGTGAAAGAGTCAAACAACGTGGCCGAGAAGAGATTTAGGAGTCGTTGCTCTAATCGTCTCTTTCGCCCTTTTGCCTATGCTTTGAGCTTGGTGCTAATCGCTTTATGCTTTTTGATGTGTGTTCCTCATGAATTAAATGCCCAGCTTCAGGGTCTTCCAGTAACCTATTTTGATAGCATAACTGAGGACGAAGAGGGGGGAAAGCTATCCTTTCCCCCCTTTGTTTTCTCAGAACCGGTCAGGAATGAAATTTATGTTGTTGACGGCAAGTCCAGGATTATTATCTATACCTCTGATTTTTTCCCTCTCTTTACTCTCAGTAAAAGGAATGGTGTCGAGGCACCACTTGGTTTGACTGTAGATGCTGAAGGTAATGTCTATGTTGTTCAGGGATCAACAAAAGATAATCCAAAACCAAGGATTTCTGTCTTTAATGCATGCCTCAAATGGGAGCGAGATATCTATTTATGGGGTTTTGAGGGGGCTGATTCCTTTATACCTCAGCGCATAGCCATGGGCAAAAAGGGAAATATTTATGTCGCCGGACCTTACTTTCCTGGTGTTCTCATTATCAATAATCAAGGCTGTCTCTTAGAGATTTTATCACCTGAGGAAGAAGGAAGAAAGGTAAGATTAAACTATGTGACTATTGATCAGGCGGGAAGAATTTATCTTGTGAGCGAAGAAGAAGGCCATATCTATGTCTACGACGAGAATAGAAAGTTCCTTTTTAAATTCGGTGAGAAGGGAGGAAGCACAGCCAAGCTAAGCCGGCCACAGGCAGTAGGAGTGGATAATCGCACAGGAAAGATGTACGTGGTAGATTATATGCGCCACACAGTTTCCGCCTATGACAAGGATGGCAAATATCTTTTTGAATTTGGTGGACTTGGCTGGGGAGAAGGATGGTTCCAGCACCCGAGAGATATAGCTGTTGACTCTATGGGGAGGATACTGGTCGCTGATACCTTTAATGACAGAATCGAGGTGTTTCAACCGAAAGAATAAAGTTTACACAGTTTACTTAGTTTACACAGTTTACTTAGTTTACTTGGTTTATTGAATGAAGATCACGAGATTTGAAGACTTGGAGTGTTGGAAGGAAGCAAGGATTTTAGTGAATATTGTCTATAAGGCTATTAATTTAAGTGTAAAATTTAAAAAGGATTATCAATTGAGAAATCAGGTGACAGATGCAGTGGTGTCTTCAATGTCGAATATCGCTGAAGGTTTTTCTCGTCATTCAAATAGAGAATTTGCTCAATTTCTATTTATTTCGAAAAGTTCTGTTTCTGAAGTTCAGAGTATTTTCTATATTGCCCTTGATCAGGCTTATATAAATAAAGAAGTTTTTAATGAAATATATCTACAAGCAGAGAAGGTATCAAAGCTCAATTCCGGTCTCATAAACTATCTGCTAAAAACCAGAAAACTAAAGAAGAAGAGTACAGAATGAACAGTGTAAACATAGAAATGAATTCTAATAACTCAGTAAACAAGGCAAACAAAGTAAACCGTGTAAACAGAGTAAACATTCTGCTCTTAGCTTTTTGTTTGACGCTGGTTTTGGTGGGCTGTGCTTCGGTAACGGATCAAGGGGCGTCAACAGATTACTATAATCAGAACTATGGACAGGTTACTGTCTTTCTGAACGGACCTGATAAGTCTTCACTCGATATCACGTTTGATATTGTAGCAGTTAATATTATGGCAGAGGGTGGTATCTATAGGGAGATTATGAATACCTCTTTAAACATAAACTCCCTTACGGTGATGGGCCGTCAGATGCTCCTGGCTGAAATGGCTCTGCCTGAGGGCAGATATGAAAAAATAAAATTCACAGTCAAACAGGCAACCATTAAGAGAAAGGACAGAGTGGCAAATTTAGCATTACCATCCGAAGGTATGGAGATGCCTGTAAACATAACGGTTACCAGAAATCAGAACACCTCATTATTCCTGAAATGGGATGCGGATGCATCCATCGTTGAAGGATACCAGTTCAAACCGTTGTTTACTGTGAGGAACCAGCGTCCGGAATTAAGCACCCTTCTCATGTATGTGACAAACGAGGATTCAAACAACGTCTCCGTTATGAACAGACAAAAAGATGAGGTAGTGTCAACAGTTATGGTTGGCAAAAGACCAAGGGGTATCGCAACTGGCCTGCGGAGGCAGCATGTGAGGATTTATGTGGCCAATTCGAGGTCTAACAGCATCTCGGTGATTGACCCCACTACCAATCAGATGGAAACAGAGATCCCAATCAGGTTTGGCAGAGAACCAGAAGGGATAGCAGTGGCTACGGTTTCGCCTGAAAAAGAATTCATCTTTGTGACCAATTACGGTTCTAACTCCGTGTCAGTTGTCGATACTTTAACGTATCAGGAGATGGAAAAGATAAATGTTGGAAATGGGCCTGTAGCAGTAGCAGTTGATCCACCAGTAGAAACCCTCCTGGGTGCAAATTTTCTTAGCTTTGAAGATTTGAATATTTTAAGGAGTTATCGAGAGAAGTTTCTCAATGTGTATGTGGCAAATAAGAATTCTAAGGATGTTACCGTGCTGAGGTTTGACATATCAAGAAACAGGGTCATAGACGTTATGAATATAAATGTAGAATGGAATCCTGTGGCACTCGGAGTGGACTACCAGAGAGGGAAAGTTTATGTAGCAAACTACGGTTTTGA
>JBGQMP010000272.1:0-2712 GCA_041500685.1 Thermodesulfovibrionia bacterium
AATGGCGAATCTTTTGAAAATTGTTTTGGGCAGATTTAGACGTTTTTTAATTCGGTTTTGATATGTTCTAAAAAGATAGTATGCAAAAGAGGAAGCGTTCTTTTTTTATGAGTTACAATGTAGAATTTCCGTTTCATCAGGATATCGGTAAGCTCGACTTCTTTTAGTATGTTATGTTTTAATTCATCTATTACAGAAAGCCTTGATAATATTGAAACCCCCAGGCCTGCCTTTACAGCCTGTTTTATGGCATCAGTAGAACCAAAAATGCCTGCAATTTTGATATCTTCGAGAGAGACCCCTTTGCTTTCCAAAATCTTTTCCGTCTCCCTTCGTGTCCCTGAACCTTCTTCCCTTAAGACCAAGGGAAATTTGATAAACTCCTTTAATGTCATCCTGTTGTTCTTTATCAAAGAAGGAGATGATACAACGATGAGCTCATCCTCCACAAAAGATATATAGTGTACATGCGCATTACCGAGTTTCGCCCCCACAATTCCCAGAAGTAATTCGTGTTTCGAAATCCTATCAACGATTTCCCCGGAGTCAGCTATGAGAATTTGAAAGGAAACGGATGGATGTTTTTTTTGAAACGCCGCCATGATAGATGGTAGTAAATATGTCCCCGGTATTGTGCTTGCACCTATAATCAACTCGCCTTTGATCTCCTTCTTGGCTTGACTGATGACATCTTTAAGGGTATCTGCTTTCTCTATAATTTCCAGTACATGGCTGTAAAAAACTTCGGCATCTTTAGTCGGAATAATTGTTCTCCCTAATCTGTCGAAGAGGTTGCAATCAAGCTCATTCTCCAGCGTCTTTACATGATCACTTACTGTTGGCTGCGTCAGGTGAAGTTCTTCTGAAGCCCTGGAGAAGCTTTTGTTTTTGAAAACCGAGGCAAAGACCCTGAGCTGATGGATATCCATAAAAAATTTTAACATATTTTATATTATTCTTAAACATGAAATGGCCGAAAGACATGAAACGGGCAAGATTGATTCAAGGGATTTTAAAGGAGAAGGTGAAGATTACCCCTCTCAGGAAACGTCCAGAATATATCACGGGCGTTGATGCAGCATTTCTCCATGATAAGGTCATTGGCGTAGCATGCCTTTATAAGTATCCCGATCTCATTCTTATAGAGGAGGCACACGCTGTTACAGAAGCCTTGTTTCCCTATATACCTGGCTTTTTATCCTTCAGGGAAGGCCCGGCAATTATCAAGGCCGTTCATAGCCTAAAACAAAAACCCGATGTAATACTCTTTGATGGTCAGGGGATCGCACACCCAAGGGGATTAGGGATTGCATCACATATTGGGGTGCTCCTTGATACACCAACGGTAGGATGCGCTAAGTCAAGACTGATTGGTGAATACAAAGAGCCAGGTTCTAAAAAGGGAAACTGGTCTCTTTTGCGATATGACGGGAAAATCGTTGGCGCTGTTCTGAGGACCAAAGATAATGTTAGACCCCTTTTTGTCTCACCGGGGAATAAGATCGACCTGAGAGGTTCGATCGAGATTGCCCTCGGCTGCATTCGAAAGTATAGAATTCCCGAACCTCTGAGGAGAGCGGATTTTATCTCGAAAAAGATAAAAAGAGAGTTGTCAACACGTTAGGTGAAGGGCTGCGACTGTTTTTTTATCTTTCCGGAATTTATTAAAAAGTTCAACTGCCTTCTCTGTGCGCGCAACATGCACCTCGATATCTTGTGCCTTGAGATACGATATCGTTTCCTCAGGAACAACCATTGCGCCCGAGTAGCCCGTGCCTATGATAAGGACTGCAGGTTTCACATTGATAACATCTTTGAGGTCAACGACATGAAGAAAGTGACCCTCCTTTCTCCACCATGAAGAATCAATCTTATCTGGATAGATAATAACATCAGAGGTGTATGTCTTTCCGTCAATCGTAATGCTGCCAAAAGAATAATGCTCAATCTTCATTTTGGTCTTTATCCATTACTCTTTGTTCTCAACAAGCTGCATATAATTCAGTACCTCATGTTCAAAATTATCACTGAGGATCTTCTTCCCCACATTCTTAGTTATTTCCTCAAAACTCCAGAATTTAACCTCATCAATCTCATCGGGATTAAAAAATATGTTACCTTCATAGAGGTATGAATAGGTGTAGACAAGCTCGGTCTCATAGGAATTTGTATAGATATACGTGTAGAGGAAGTTTGGTTCTCCAAGGGAGATACCAAGTTCTTCTTTCATTTCTCGCCTTGCTGCACTAAGGGGGTCTTCTCCGGGGTTGAGATGTCCGCCTACGGATGTATCCCACTTCCCAGGTGCAACATCCTTACTCATAGAGCGTTTCTGAAGCAGGAGGTCCCCTTTCGTATTGAATACAAGAACATGAACAACCCTGTGGACAAGAGAGGGGTTACCATGGATATGGTTCCTCGGTAAAATGGCAATAACTTCACCTTTGTGGTTCACCACCTCTAAAAGCTCTTCATGATCACTCATTTAACTCTCTCCAAATAATTTTCTAACTACTATGATAGAAAATTTTAAAAGATCTACAGCTCTAAGTAAAGATTGCAGAATCCATATATTTTAACCCACCAGTTGCATAAATTTTATTCGTTTGAGGAGGCAGATGTGTTGAAAAAGCCCTGCCATCGACACCTTACAGCCCTCCCATGTGGTCTGCCAGCCCTTTCAGGAATACACAAAAGGTGAAATCTACGGTC
>JBGQMP010000273.1:0-2693 GCA_041500685.1 Thermodesulfovibrionia bacterium
AGTTACTAAGGAGTTCATAAGTAAAACCACACCCCCTCACCCTTGCCCTCTCCCTCCAGGGGAGAGGGGCTTAATTATCTTCCCTCCCTTGAGGGGAGGGCCCGCCTGCCGTCTGTCGGGCAGGGATGAAGGGGAGGTGACGCATGTGGCTTTACTAATGACCGTATTAGTAAGTTAAGGTATGTCAAGATAAACTCTTTCCCTTTTGAGCCACAAGAAGGATTAAAGGATTATATGAAGAGTGAACATTGGTGATGTGTGATAGTGTCCTAAAATGCAAAGAAAGATGGTATTAGAAAATGAAACTCAAATTGATGTTAAACCTCTGAGATATGGTAAGGTAGAAAAAGCAGCTACAGGAGGAATAAAGCTATGAGCGAAGAAACCAAAGGAGCTATTCTCCAGAGAGACAAGGAAACATATGCTATTGTGCCGAGGATCCCAATGGGAGTGCTAACCCCTGAGATTCTTGAGAAGCTTGCGAAAGTTGCTCGTAAATATAATGTTCGAATAATCAAGATAACCTCAGGCCAGCGTATAGCACTGGTAGGAATAAAACCTCAGGATATTGACAATGCCTGGAATGATCTTGAAATGGAAGTCGGGCCAGCAGAAGGATTATGCGTTCATTATGTACAGGCATGTCCGGGTACTGAAACCTGTAAGTTTGGCCAGGGAGATTCCCTCAGCCTCGCGGCGAATATCGAAAAGATGTATGTGGGCAAAAAAGATTTTGTCCAGGCCAAAACAAAATTCGGCATTTCTGGTTGCAGACTGAACTGCGCAGAAAGTTTTGTAAGGGATATAGGTGCGTTCGCTACCCCTGAAGGTTGGACAGTGTTAGTCGGTGGCAATTCGGGCGGCAGACCTCGTATTGGAAATGTGATAGCAGAAAAACTCCCTGAAGAAGAAGTAGTCGAGCTGATACAAAGGTGTCTTGATTATTATGCAGAAAATGCCAACCAAAGAGAGAGACTTCCGCGGTTTATTGAACGCATCGGCATAGAAGAATTCAAAAAAGCATTGCTTAAACGCATAAAGGAAAGTTACCGTCCTCTTTCTGAACGTTGACGGATCGGCTCTTTTCTGAAGCTATCAATAAAATGGAACAACGCTAAAAGAGGATGGTGATAAGCCATTCGGGAACCGGAGTATCGCATCACAGTCTTGATCTTCTCTCTCATCGTTGGTTTATAGCAATGCACCTTGCAGTTGGCACAGGTTGTTTTATTCTCCTGGAAGGGGCATCTGTCGAGACGTCTTTTTGAATAATCCAAAAGTTTGCTGCACCCAGGGCAAAGTTCATCATGTGTTTTATGTTGATCACGACAATAGATATGTATCATTGTTTCAACCGTTTTCCCCTCCCTCCTCATCCTGCCTTTCTTTTTAAACATGATTAGCACCTAATACTCTCAATTGCTACAACAAGTATTACCAATTACGCATGTATCATGATTGTAACTTTTTTGAGAATCCGTGAAAGAGAGCGACAAGTTAGCAACTGTTAATTGCGTCTATGAGTTTTCGCAGCTTCCCAAGGTCTTTACGGTTGAAATCCACTATAAGGCGTGGTAGATTGGTAATTTCCGGCTCGTCAGCTTCTGCAGGCAGAGGCCCCGAGAGGTATATGTTACCCTGGGGTATCAAAATATCGGAAAATCGGTCTTTGAGTTCGTTCACTGATTGTAGATTAATATCCGATGTAAGGCGAATTACCAATTGGTTTTCAACATATCGCAGGCTGTGGTAACGACGGTAGAAACGATCAATCCTCTCCACTGCGACATCCACAGAATCGACGCGTTCAAACAGATAAAAATCAGAGGCAGTGATATAATCCTGAGCCATAAGCTCTTCTTCAAAAAACTGGATCCATCGTGACCAGTAAGTTCCACCAGGCTCATCCACAAGAACAAGTGGGATGGGATCACGTTTCCCTGTTTGTAACAGGGTAAGGGTTTCCATTGCCTCATCAAGGGTACCAAAGCCTCCTGGGAAAAGTGCAATTGCACTAGCCTCTTTGAGGAAAGCTACTTTTCGGTTGAAGAAGTACTTATACACAATAAGGCGCGGGTTCCCCTCGATTACTGGGTTCGGTTTTTGCTCAAAAGGAAGTCTGATGTTAACACCAAAAGAGTACTCCGGACCAGCACCCTCGTTAATTGCCTGCATGATACCAGAGCCTCCACCTGTGATTACCATATAGCCTGCCTCGGCAAGCTTTCTGCCAAGAAGGCGTGCCATCTCATAAACCGGTTCGTCAGGCTGTGTCCTGGCAGAACCAAAAACACTAACTTTTCGTACATGACGGTAAGGGGCAAATACTTTCGAAGTAAACCGCATTTCCTTCAGTGTGATACTCATAAGCTTGAGGTCTGCTTTCTCATCCTCCTCTTGGCCAGCCTTGAGTGCAGCCAAAATCATCTCGCGGATAAGTTCTGGGTGATGTATATGACCTGAGAGTTCCATCAATTGGTCAACCGCCTCATCAACAGGTCCATTGGTTCTTGTAAAGTGAAGTTCCATGCTTCTCCTTTTCAGTAATGCTTGAAGGCTTCTATAATTCTACTGAATTTGCCCCCCTAATAGTCATCTCCTCTTTCATTAATTTCCCATCTTTCGTATTTAAGTTGAAAGCTTAGGGTTGAGTAGCCCACAATGCTGATGTATCTTGAGTAAGAAGTATTTGA
>JBGQMP010000274.1:0-2680 GCA_041500685.1 Thermodesulfovibrionia bacterium
GATTATTTTAAAGTAACAAGGTTAGCTCAAGCATAATGCTGGGAAAAAGCTGGGAGACTTTTGAAAATAGTAGGATTGAATAGAAATATATTACTGTGTAATAATATGTGTAAATCAATGTGTGTAAGGAGGACTATATGCCTACAAATCTTGCCATAGACGAAAAACTCTTGAAAGAGGCTCTCAAGGTAGGAGGCCATAAAACAAAGAAGAATACTGTCAACGAAGCACTGAGAGAATATATTATGAAGAGAAAGCAAAAAGACATCTTGTCTCTGTTTGCGAAAATAGATATGGAGCCTACTTACGATTATAAAAAAGCAAGAAAAGATAGATGAAAATTCTGGTTGACACCTCAATATGGTCTCTTGCCCTGAGGAGACAATCAGTGGTTGTGAACCCCGAGGCAATTGTAGTTAAAACACTTATTGAACAAGAGGAGGATATCTACCTTCTCGGTATTATACTCCAAGAGGTGCTCCAGGGTATAAAGAATCCAAAAGATTCCCATGTATTAAAGGATTATTTTGAAGCTTTTCCTCTTATCGAGCTGACAAGAGAAAATTATATCAAAGCAGCAGAATTAAAAAACCGTCTTATGAAGAAGGGAAAGCGAATAAGCACAATTGATGCCCTTATTGCATCTGCTGCAATTTCCTATGGCTGTTATCTTTTCACAACTGATAAGGATTTTGAACATATAGCTCAGCATTCTTTGTTAAAACTGTTCAAAATGCGGTAACCTTCTCTTTTAGCAGGACGGTCAGAGATTTGAGCCATGACAACTGTCAGGGTTTTGTCTTTCTAAAAGTATTTAAGGATATTATTTTTCCCTCGTCGGATATTTCTTTTCCAGGTTCTGTGAGTTTATCAGATTCTTTAGGGGATTCTTTCACATCCCGCATATCCCACCTGTCAAGTTTTACTTTGGCATCAGGTGAGAACACAGCCATGATATCTTCATGGTAAATAAAACAATTTTCTATCCTGTTATTAACCCCAAAACCCAGTGCAGCCACAATACTGCCGTCTTCAGTCCATTGAAGGTTTTTATAATTTTTGTTATTCAATACCAGGATTAATCCTTTTTCTTTCTCTTCATCTGTGAAGCCCCTCTTGCCTATAATGGTTTTGTCAGAATGCTTAACTATGATAAAGACATGCCCATAGTCGTTCAGCAGATCATAGAACAGATTCTGGAGATATTTAACCTGATTTTTCATCCTACGAGACTTCGAAGATAAACTCTATTTCAAGAGGTGCATTAAGGGGAAGGACATTTACTCCAACGGCTGCTCTCACGTGTCTGCCTCTCTCGCCGAAGATTTCGAAGAGTAAATCTGAGGCTGCATTCAATACCTTTGGCTGTTCTGTAAAATCAGGTTCAGAGGCAACATAACCTGTAATCTTAACGCATCTTTTGACGTTATCAAGACTACCTATATGAGCCTTCAAAACAGATAAGGCATTTATCGTGGCTATCCTCGCTTCCTCTTTTGCCTCATCGAGACTAATGTCTTTACCTACCTTGCCAAGCCTCGAAAGTGTTCCCTGACGTAAAGGCAGTATCCCGCTGAGAAAAACAAGGTTTCCTGTCCTCAGAACAGGAACATATGAACCGAGAGGAGTAGGTGCCTCTGGTAGTTCAATGCCAAGTTCTTTAAGTTTATCTTCAGGTGACATTTATTCTTTTCAGCCCACCCTCCCCAACCCCTCCCGTCAAGGGAGGGGTATAATTGTTAATATAATTCCCTCTCCCCTTGTGGGAGAGTGTTAGGGTGAGGGGTATTTTCTATAACCCTAACTCCTCTGGTGTACCAATCCTTCCAAGCACTGCTGATGCTGCTGCAACAGCCGGGTTTGATAGATAGACTTCGCTTTCAGGATGTCCCATCCTTCCCACAAAGTTTCTGTTTGTCGTTGCGATTGCTCTCTCACCTTTAGCGAGTATACCCATGTGACCGCCAAGACATGGACCGCATGTTGGGGTGGATACTGCTGCCTCTGCTTCAATGAAGATATCAAGTAGACCTTCTTTCATTGCCTCTCGATAAATCCTCTGTGTAGCAGGGATAACAATCATTCTCACATTAGGATTTACTTTCCTACCTTTTATAATCTTTGCTGCCTCCCTTAAATCTTCAAGGTGTCCATTTGTACATGAACCTATGACAACCTGGTCAATGCTAATCTCAAACAGTTCTGCTGCCGGTCTTATGTTTGATGGAAGATGGGGACAGGAAACGGTAAGGGGGATCTTTGAACAATCATATTCACGAACCTCAACATATCTTTCATCACTGTCAGAAGTGTAAAACGTATATGGCCTTTTTGCTCTTTCCTTAACAAAAGACTCTGTAATCGAATCAGGCACAATTATTCCGTTCTTTCCTCCCGCCTCAATAGCCATGTTGCACATCGTAAACCTTCCGTGCATCGGGAGAGTCCTTATTGCCTTACCATCGAACTCCATCGCCCTGTAAAGTGCTCCGTCAACTCCTACGTCCCCGATAGTATAGAGAATTAAATCTTTACCCCCAACCCATTTGTTGAGTTTTCCATAATATATGAATTTCATTGATTCAGGAACCTTAAACCAGCATTCTCCTGTTGCCATTGCTACTGCTACATCTGTGGAGCCCACACCTGTTGCGAAGGAACCTAATGCACCATAGGTGCA
>JBGQMP010000275.1:0-2669 GCA_041500685.1 Thermodesulfovibrionia bacterium
GAAATAATGGTATTTCCCTCTTTCCTTTGAATCCCTATCGACGAGTATCTTTTTTACTGAGGTATATGTCATCCTCTCATCGCTCATGATAATGCTCGGATATAACCTCCTGTTCAATCTCTCTCCATCCTTGTCCAATTCCATTTCAACGGTAAAGGCCAGCCTCTCCACTTTTGGTCTCAGACTGCAGAGGTCTTCTGAAAGTTCTTTTGGGAGCATGGGAATAACCCTGTCAGGAAAATAAATACTTGTGCCTCTTTTTCTTGCCTCTCCATCAATGGCTGTATCCCATCCTACAAAATGTCCAACATCAGCTATGTGAACCCACAACCTGAATCGATTATCTGTCTTCTGAATTGATACAGCATCATCAAAATCTCTTGCTCTCTCTCCATCAATGGTAACGGTGGGAAGAGGCCTTAGATCTTTTCTTTTCACTTGTTTATCTTCCGGTATCTTTAGCCCTGAATAAAGGTCTCCGGACTCTTCAAGGACATTATGCTGAAACCTCCTCGGAAGGTTAAATTCATCTATAATACCCTCGACCTCATCCTTAGGATTCCCTGGCTTATCCAAGATCTTGACTATGCGTCCTGTAGGTTGTCGTGTGTCTGTAGGATAGCTTATGATCTCAGCAATGACGCTGTCCCTATCCTTTGCCTTACTCCTATCCTTCGGAGCAATATAAAGGTCAAAGGGAACAGACTTGTTCTTGGGTCTCACATAAAAACCTATCCTGCTTGCCTCAAATGTCCCGACCACTCGCGTATGTGCCCTTTCCAATATCCTGATTATCCTGCCTTCTCTTCTGGCTGGCTTCTCAATCCGAGCAACCACCCTATCATTGTCCATGGCTCCAAGTGTTGCCCTTGGGGAAATAAAGATATCCCTCTTTCCTGGTTCCTCTGGAACAACAAATCCATAACCGTCCCTGTGCGCCTCGAAATATCCTGTAACAAGGCTCATCTCCTCTGCATGCCCATAAAGACCCTTTCTTGTCTTCACGATATTTCCGTCTCGGGACATATCTCTGAGGATTCTTTTGAGGCTACGTCTTTCTGACGAAGAAAGATCCAGGGAATACACTATCTCGCGGAAGCTTAAGGGTCTCGTAACTTTTTCTTTAAAAAAAGTTAGAAGTAAATCTTTTGTAATCACAAAATATATCCTTTATATTCCCTCATCAAATCTGAACAAATATCTATCATCTATCTCTATTTCTGTATACTTTTTCAGATGTAAAATCTCGGGCGGCCATTGAGATATGTCTGACTCAGTAAGGAATATTTTTATATGTTCACTCTGTAGATTCTCTATTTCCTCTTTCGGCAATATGCCCTCACCTATTAAAAATACCCTTGACATAATCATTTGAGGTTTGGCCTTTACCTCTTGGCATGCCTTTTTTGATTCAAAATTCGTATCCTCTAATGCTTGCAGATATTCACCCCATGGAGGGCAATCAATAGAGTAGTTAGATAATTCCTCAAGTACCTTTGCCTTTTCCCTGAGCATTTGAGACTGTTGTCTGAGTATCACGGGTAGTTCCTGCGAGCCCATCTTTATACATTCTTTACATATATTTCCTATTCGTTTGTCACCCTCCAGTAAAATAGCCTCTACTTTTTCAATAACATACGTTGTCCCACAGGTAACACAAACTGTGGATAAAAAGAGAGATGATTTATGGAGTTCCACTTTTAACATCTTTATCATCTCCTTGTAATATTCGTTTCCAGGAAAATTTTCCTTCAACTAATGTTGATTAAACCTATCCTTCCCTTCATTGCCCCTTCCTGTCTTCTTTTGTTCTCGCTATACATCTTAAGATAAAAATCATTGCTTCCCACCTCTGAATTTTACCTTTCAGTTATTATTTTAGATAATTCCTTACATATTATGCTTGCTTTACTCTTGATGTGGTATAATTAGCTAAGAAATTATGGAAAAAAGAATAAAAAAGGCTATATTCCCCGCTGCAGGACTTGGGACAAGGTTTTTACCTGCAACAAAGGCATCCCCGAAAGAAATGTTACCTATCGTTGATAAGCCAATGATCCAGTATGCAATTGAAGAAGCGAGTGCATGCGGGATAGAAGAGTTTATCATTATAACAGGAAAATATAAACGTGCCATAGAAGACCATTTTGATTCTGCTTTCGAACTTGAGGAAAACCTTAAAAAGGCTGGCAAAAAAAGACTCCTTGAAGAAATTAGCAGGCTGAACCACCTGAACTTTGCATACATCAGGCAGAAGGCAACCCTTGGGCTCGGCCATGCAATACACTGCGCTAAACCATTTGTAAAAGACGAGCCTTTTGCTGTTCTCTTGAGTGATGATATTATTGACCCTGATGAAAGCCTACTTCAGGATATGATAGACCTTTACAAGAAACTTAACTCCCCTGTCATTGCCCTGCAGCAGGTCCCTAAGGAAGATGTAAACAAATACGGAGTGATTGAAGGAGTAAAAGAGTCTGATACTTTGTACAGGATTAAAAACCTTGTAGAAAAACCTAAAATAGCAGAAGCCCCTTCTGACCTGGCAATCATTGGAAGGTACATCCTCACACCTGATATCTTTGATATACTCGGGAATGTTGGTTTTGGAAAAGGTGGAGAGATACAATTGACAGATGCACTTCACGGTTTATTGAAGAAACGCTCAA
>JBGQMP010000276.1:0-2660 GCA_041500685.1 Thermodesulfovibrionia bacterium
ATAGCCCCTTCTTCGTCTCTTGGCTTCTTGGGCCATACCAAGGGCAAGCGCGGGCTATCCCTGGCCCAGTCTCCTCGCCCTCCGGCCAACCCTGGCGAGAACGGGGTTTTCGTAGAACTCCTCTGCTGTACAAGGCCAGCTCAACGCCGTCTCGACCTTCGACGGACCGGAAAGGTCGTCAGGACGGTACCTTCCACAGCCTTCTACAGCTGGTATCAACAGGTTTTACACATCCGATTTCTTCAAGGAGGTAAGGGGTGTATTGAATAAGGATGGCATAATTGCCATAACCTTACCACAGTCAACAGGCTACATTGGTAGAAGCATGCAGACAGCAAATGGTTCTATCTACAATTCATTGAAGTCTGTGTTCAGGTATGTTGAAGTAACAGCACAGGAATATGGCGGAATCTTTGCATCTGAGACCCCAATCGATATAGAGCCTGAGACTCTTGAGAACAGGTTTGTGCACAGGGCAACCAATACAAAACATTTTAACCAATATATCTTCCGGGATGCCTTCTCTCCATTCAATGTAGATTATGTCAGGAGAAGGCTTGGAGATATAAAATTCATCAATACAGATCTGCAACCTTCTGCCTATCTTTATAATCTCATGCTCTGGGCAGAGGTTCACGGTGGAAGAGTACTTAGGTATCTGCTGGAGGTTAGGGAATGGCATATCATTTCTCTTTCAGTCATTACCCTGATGGTTATCTCGTTGGTAGTTTTCAGGAGAGAGAAGAGGGTGATCTACTTTTCTATTTTTACCACTGGATTTTCAAGTATGGCATTCATGCTCGCTGTAATCCTTGCATATCAGGCTTCATACGGCTATGTGTACGAAATGATAGGGTTACTTACAGCGACATTCATGATTGGGCTCTGGGTTGGTGCATACCTGTTAAGACATACCAAACAAGCATTGCAGGCGCTCTTTTATTTAGAGCTGATGACCATAACCCTTGCCCTTGCCCCATCCTTATTTTTTAGGACAGAACCACTCTTTTATGGATTAATCCTTCTTTTAGGTCTCATTACAGGTAAACAGTTCAGTACAGCAAATCTTTGCCTGGATGAACCTGGGGTAGCAGGGAAACTTTATGGCATTGATCTCATCGGTTCCTTTCTGGGAGCCTTTATTCCTTCGATAATCCTCATTCCACTTTTTGGAATTTCTCACACTCTCTTATTTATCGTTGGGATAAAAGCAGTTTCAGCGACGATGATTTTAAGTGTAATGTTCAAAGTTCAAAGTTCAAAGTGAAAAGTTATATCATTTTAAACTGTTAACTCATAACTCCAAACTCTTAACTCATCAATTCCTTTGGTCTTGCTACAGGGGATTTCCATTGTCATTGCGAGCGTAGCGTGGCAATCTCTTCCTTGAGATTGCTTCGTCACTTCGTTCCTCGCTATGACCCCATTGGTTTTTTGAATCAGATACCCACAGTCTTGCCGCGTTATTCCTCTTTGTAGCCGCAGGCTTTAGCCCGCGTTTTTAATGAGAGACTATTGCATGAAAACTGCGCAACCTAAAGGTTGCGGCTACTTACTAAAAAATAAACCAATGAAAAATAGCTGAGGCGTCTTGCCCCGGACTGAGCTATTTTTATATTAGAAATTTTATAATAATCTATGGTAAAGACGGTACAGTGTGAACTCTGTCCTAATGGATGCGTGCTGGAAAATGGTCAGCATAGCAAGTGCAGGGCCAGGATGAATAAGGATGGGGTGCTCTACAGCCTTGTATATGGAAAACCCTGTGCAGTCCATGTTGACCCAATAGAGAAGAAGCCCTTTAATCACTTTCTCCCAGGGACGACTGCCTTTTCTATAGCAACTGCGGGATGTGTCCTGAGCTGTAAATTTTGCCAGAACTGGCAGATATCTCAGGCAAAACCAGAGGATACCGATACCGTTGACTTGCCTCCAGACACGGTTGTAAGACAGGCAATGTTTTATGGATGCAAATCTGTTACGTACACCTACACAGAGCCTACTGTCTTTTACGAATACATGTATGACACGTCAATTATTGCTAGGAAATATGGAATAAAAAACACTATGCATTCATGTGGATACATAAACGAAAAACCTCTCAGGAAATTATCAAAGTACATGGATGCTGCTGATATTGACTTAAAGGGATTTACAGAAGACTTTTATAGCAGGATATGTAGCGGGAGTCTCAAGCCGGTGCTCAATTCGCTTGTCGTTTTAAAGGAAGAGGGTGTATGGCTTGAGATAACAAATCTCGTTATACCAACACTGAATGATGATATGAAGAATATCAGGGAGATGTGCAGATGGATACTGAAGAACCTTGGATCGGATGTCCCGATACATTTCTCAAGGTTTTTGCCTCATTATAAATTGGATAATCTGCCGCCTACACCGTTGCAGACACTTACGGATGCGAGAAAGACTGCAATGGATGTGGGACTGAAATTTGTTTATATTGGCAATATAAGGCATGAAGGTGAGAGCACTTTCTGCCCGAAGTGTAAGAAGATGCTCATAGAGAGGATTGGGTATTTTGTAAAACAGAATAATATAGTGAATGGAAAGTGCCGCTTCTGCAATGCATCCATTCCAGGGGTATGGAGTTAGAACGGAATTTGCATTCGGCATTATTTACCCTCTCCCTTGATGGGAGA
>JBGQMP010000277.1:0-2641 GCA_041500685.1 Thermodesulfovibrionia bacterium
GGGCTGGCAGACCACATGGGAGGGCTGTAAGGTGTCGATGGCAGGGCTTTTTCAACACATCTGCCTCCTCAAACGAATAAAATTTATGCAACTGGTGGGTTTACTTTCAACATTAAGGTAAATTCTATTTATTATATCAGATTATCCTGATAGGAAAGCAGCATGGGGAACGTGTTGATGGTTTTGTGGATGGTTGATAAAATACTGCATAGATCAACAGAAGAGACAAAGGGGGAATCTATACGAGAACTCAAAGATGTCTGGATAAGAAAAGCGGTGATATACGATGAAGGCGTATCTGGTTAAAAAACTGCTCCTCCTTATTCCACTCCTGCTTGGTGTAACATCTCTTACCTTTACCCTCACAAAGGCACTGCCAGGAGACCCAGTCTTGAGTATGGTAGGAGAAAGGGCACAGCCTGAGGTTATAGAGAAAATAAGAAAGGAACTTGGTTCTGATAGAAATATTTTTATCCAGTATCTCAGATATATAAAGCTGCTCATGAAAGGGGAATTCGGACGTTCATACTATACAAACAGAAAGGTTTTTGACGATCTCCTTTTAAAATTTCCGAACACCCTGAAACTTACATTGGGAGCCATGATTATCGCTATCCCCTTTGGCCTGTTTTTGGGTTTTGTCTCTGCTTATAAGAGGGAAACGATTACAGATAGGGTTATATCATTACTCTCGGTAACAGGATTGAGCATTCCTGTCTTCTGGAGCGGACTTTTGATCATGCTTTTCTTCAGTCTATGGCTTAAACTCCTTCCCCCTTCAGGTACAGGTGACATAAGATTTCTCATCCTCCCTTCCATTACTCTTTCTCTCCCTGCTCTCGGGACTCTGACAAGAGTCACGAGGAGTACACTATTAGAAATCTTCGATATGCCTTTTGTTATCACTGCGAAAGCAAAAGGTATAACAGAGCTTAAAATAAATTTCCTCCATGTGTTTAAGAATGGACTTATACCTCTCGTGACTGTCATCGGACTTGATTTTGGGAGCTATCTGAATGGCGCAGTACTGACTGAGACGATATTTGGATGGGATGGAATGGGAAGGTTCACCATGGAGGGGATAATAAAGAGGGATTATCCTGTGATCATGGGATGCATCATTGTTGGAACCATTGTCTTTGTTCTCGTCAATCTCCTTGTTGATATCCTGTACCATTACCTCGATCCGAGGATAAGATTATATGAGAAAAGCAGGTAAGGTTTCCGTAGCCCTATTGTTTTTCATATCGTTGATCTCTTTTTCCGCACCCTTTCTGTCACCTTATAATCCTGATAAGATAGACCTCGATAGTATAAAAGAACCTCCGAGTCTCCAACACCTTTTGGGGACTGACCTTAAGGGAAGGGATATCCTTTCAAGGGTGCTTTATGGAGGTAGGATTTCAATAAGCGTTGCTATTGTGGCTGCATTCCTGTCTATGGGGATAGGTCTGGTTGTGGGTCTCAGTTCAGGCTATTTTGGAGGAAAAATTGATACTGTTATTATGGCCTTCGTTGACTTGGTACTCTCCTTTCCTGCATTCCTCCTCGCTATAGGAATCTCTGTTTTACTCCCACCTGGCATTTATACTGTGATGATAGCAATTGTAGCTGTTGGATGGGCTTCATTCGCCAGACTTATCAGGGGTCACGTACTCACGTTGACAGAAGCCACCTTTATAGAATCAGCAAGGGCTCTGGGATGCAGCAGGATAAGGATTCTTTTTGTTCATCTCATGCCCCAATGCATTCCGCTGTTACTCGTGATGATGGGGTTAAAACTCGGTGGTTATTTATTGACCGAGGCGTCGTTGAGTTTTTTAGGATTAGGGACTCAGCCTCCAACAGCAACATGGGGGTCTATGGTGAGTGCAAACAGATCCTATATCTCTTCAGCACCATGGATGGTGCTTTTTCCTGGGTTAATGATAGCTATTACTGCCCTCTGTTTTAATACTCTGGGTGATGCTTTAAGAGACAGGTATGGCTTGAAGATAAAATAATAAGGCTACTTTTCCATTAATTTTTCTTCTTCTTCCTGCTGTATTTTGCACTCTATGCACATGGTAGTAACAGGCCTTGCCTCGAGTCTCCTCATAGCTATTTCCTTTCCGCACTTATCGCAGATACCGAATACTCCCTGTTCTATTTTTTCAATTGCATCTTCGATTTTCTTTAGAAGTCTTCTTTCTCTTCCTCTTAATCTCAGCATGAAGCTTCTTTCAGTCTCTGCCGTAGCCTGGTCAGCAAGGTCTGGAAATACAGTCTGCCCAGGAAGTTTATTGAGAGCTTCCTCAGCTTCGTCAAGGAGAGCCTTTTTCTGGGCTAAGAGATTTTTTTTAATCTCAAGTATCTTCTTTTCCCTGAGAGTGAGTTGTTTTATTTTTTTAGGTTTCGCTGTTTTTACTGTTATTGTTTTTGGTATTTTGGTCTTCGCTGTTTTTGCTATTGCTTTTTTTGTCTTTGGCTGTTTGGTTTTCAAAGTAATTTTTTTCTTTGGCATAAAATCTCCTAAAATAAGTTTTAATAAGTTAACAAAAAGTTTTGATTATAGTCAAGACAACAGTAGCAGATAATGTTCAAAATTTAAAAAGGTAGAAACTCTAACTAATCCTGTAGACAACGGTGAAGCAAAAATTGA
>JBGQMP010000278.1:0-2622 GCA_041500685.1 Thermodesulfovibrionia bacterium
GTTAAGGTATGGCTCTATCATGGCGATATATTACCAGAAAGCTTTGGGCCTTCCTCCCCAACGCCATAGTAAAGTTTATTCTGTGATGCAGAATGTATATTATTTGAGAGAAATGGTTACTAAGAAACACGAATTATTGATTACGGACAGGTGCTGCTATGTTAATGCCTAAAAAGGTTAAATACAGAAAAATGCAAAAAGGCAGGATGGACGGAAAGGCTTACAGAGGGTCTACGGTCTCCTTTGGTGAATTCGGCCTGAAGGCACTTGAACCTGGATGGATCTCCAGCAGACAGATCGAGGCTGCGAGAATTGCTATTACACGCCATGCCAAGAGAGGATGCAAGGTATGGATAAGGGTCTTCCCTGATAAGCCAATAACGAAGAAGCCTGCTGAGACAAGGATGGGGAAAGGCAAAGGTGCGCTTGAATACTGGGTTGCCGTTGTGAGGCCAGGGAGGATTCTCTATGAGATGTCTGGAGTGAGCGAGGAGCTTGCAAAAGAGGCCTTCCGTCTTGCCTCACATAAATTGTCTGTGGCAACAAGGTTTGTGAAAAGACATGAGGAGGTTCTGTGAAACCATCTGAACTCAGGGCAATGACTACAGAGGAATTGATAAACAAGGAGCAGGACCTCACAAAGGAACTGTTCAATCTGAGGTTTCAACAGGCTACTGGTGAGATAGAGAACCCTTTACGCATACGAGCCGTAAAAAAAGATATAGCGAAAGTTCTGACTATCATAACAGAGAAATCTAATCAAAGCAGGAAATAAAGTGAGAAATGTCTAAAAAAATTTATATCGGTGAAGTTGTTAGCGACAAGATGAATAAGACCGTAGTGGTTGCCGTGAAGAGACTATTTCAACACCCTAGGTACAAGAAAACGGTAAAGAGGGTGACAAAGTTTAAGGCGCATGATGAGGATAACAAATGTCGTATTGGGGATACTGTCAAGATTCTCGAGGTAAGGCCTCTCAGTAAGGAAAAAAGGTGGATAGTGCTTGAGGTTCTTGGTAAGGCAGCGAGAGGTGGGTGAAAGTGGTTCAACTGAGGAGCATACTTGAGGTCGCAGACAATTCAGGTGCCAAAAGGGTTCAGTGTATAAAGGTACTCGGAGGCTCTCAAAAGAGGTATGCAAGACTCGGTGATATCATTGTTGTGAGTGTGAAGGAGGCATTACCCAATAGTAACATCAAAAAGGGAACAGTAACAAAGGCTGTTGTGGTAAGGACGAAGAAAGAACAGAGAAGGATAGATGGTTCATATATACGTTTTGATCAGAACGCTGCTGTTCTTATTAATGCAGAGGGTGAACCTGTTGGGACAAGGATCTTCGGTCCTGTTGCAAGGGAGCTCAGGTGGAAGGAGTTTACCAAAATAATATCCTTAGCTCCGGAGGTTCTCTAAGAGCTATGGGCTTAGGCATAAAGAAAAATGATACAGTCTTAGTAATGTCCGGCAGAGAAAAGGGTAAAAAGGGAAGAGTAATTTCTGTTTACCCATCAAAGGACAAGCTCCTGATAGAAAAAATTAACATAATCAAGAGACATATGAAACCGAGTAAGAAATATACACAGGGAGGCATAATCGAAAAAGAAGCACCCCTCCATATATCAAACGTGATGCTTATATGTCCAAAGTGTGGGAAACCAACAAGGATTGGCAATACAGTCCTATCAGATGGCAAGAAAGTAAGGACATGCAAAAAATGCAGGGAGGTCATAGAATAGGAATGGTGCCGAGACTCAAGGAAAGATATATGAAAGAGGTTATTCCTGCCATGGTGAAAGAATTTTCTTATAAGAACGTTATGGAAGTACCAAAGGTGCAGAAGGTCGTCCTTAATGTTGGTCTTGGAGAGGCGATACAGAACATTAAACTCCTCGATGCAGTACAGAAAGAACTTTCCTTGATAACGGGCCAGAAGGCAGTGGTGACAAAGGCAAAGAAATCCATCGCAAGTTTTAAACTGAAGAAAGGGGTGCCCATAGGCTGTAAAGTAACTCTCAGAGGGTACAGGATGTACGAGTTCCTTGACAGGTTGATAAGTCTTGCCCTCCCGAGAATAAGAGATTTTAAAGGAGTGTCAGGAAGGTCCTTCGATGGAAGGGGCAACTATTCTCTGGGTTTCAAAGAGCAGTTTATATTTCCTGAGATAGATTATGACAAGGTTGAGATAGCTCATGGGTTCGATGTCACAATCTGTACGAGTGCGAAGACGGGAAAGGAAGGAAAGTCACTTTTAAGTTATTTAGGGATGCCTTTTAGGAATTAAAAATGCAAAAGGCAAAATTAAAAATTAAGGAATTTCTCTATTTTAATTTTTGAATTCACCGAGGTGATGAATGGCTAAAGTTTGCATGATGGAGAAATCTAAAAGGCAACCAAAATTCCGGGTGAGGTCTCATAACAGGTGTAAACTATGCGGGAGACCCAGAGGTTATTTGCGGAAATTCGGGATGTGCCGGGTCTGTTTTCGAACACTTGCCCTCGCAGGGCAGATACCCGGAGTAACAAAATCGAGCTGGTAGTAGTCTATGACTATGGGAGATAAGACATGGTAACTGATCCTATTGCTGATATGCTAACGAGAATAAGAAACGCCTTGCGCATAAAGGCA
>JBGQMP010000279.1:0-2608 GCA_041500685.1 Thermodesulfovibrionia bacterium
CCGTAGATTTCACCTTTTGTGTATTCCTGAAAGGGCTGGCAGACCACATGGGAGGGCTGTAAGGTGTCGATGGCATGGCTTTTTCAACACATCTGCCTCCTCAAACGAATAAAATTTATGCAACTGGTGGGTTTAGTTTCTCTGGTTTCTTTAGTTTCTTTGGTTTATCTAGTTTCTCTGGATAGCAAGCTATCAAGCGAACTAGCTGGACAGCTATCAAGCCTG
This sequence comes from Thermodesulfovibrionia bacterium, assembly GCA_041500685.1. Taxonomy (GTDB): domain Bacteria; phylum Nitrospirota; class Thermodesulfovibrionia; order Thermodesulfovibrionales; family SM23-35; genus DASPRG01. Next base: position 226 of record JBGQMP010000279.1, read on the forward strand.
CAAGCTAAGCAGCCTTCTCCACCACCCTTCATTTTGCGTATACCAGCGAACAGTCTTTTCTAATCCATCATCAAAATCTGTTCTTGCCTTAAAGCCAAGCTCGGTTTTCATCTTATCGGTATTTAAACTGTATCTGAAGTCGTGCCCTGGTCTGTCTTGAACATATTCAATCAAGGTCTCGGATTTACCCAGTATTGAAAGAATCTTTCTTACGACTTCAATATTTCTGCGCTCACGGCCACTGCCGATATTGTAAACCTCTCCAATCCTGCCTTTCTCTAAGACAGCAAAAATACCTTCCACACAATCCTCTACATAAATCCATTCTCTCACATTCTCGCCTTTAGCGTAGACAGGTACAGGTTTATTGTCTATTGCACTGCCGATAACAACAGGGATAAGTTTTTCAGGATATTGAAGGGGTCCATAGTTGTTTGAAGGCCGTGCAATAATAGCAGGAAGTTTATAGGTGTGAAGATACGCCTTTACAAAGAGGTCTGCTGCTGCCTTGCTTGCTGAATAAGGACTATTTGGATTGAGGGGTGTTGTCTCAAAAAACTGCCCATCTTCACCAAGTTGACCATAAACCTCATCAGTAGAGATATGGATAAATCTATCAATACCAAACTTCCTTGCTGCATTTAGTAGCGTAAGCGTCCCACGGACATTTGTCACCGCAAAAGGTATCGAGTCTTGAATTGACCTATCCACGTGGCTCTCTGCAGCAAAATGTACCACTGCATCAATACCTTTCGAAAATATATCCTGGACAATGTTTTCGTTGCAGATATCACCTTCAATGAAATGATATCTTCTATCTGAAGCTATGTCCCTCAGTCTTTCTAAATCTCCTGCATATGTTAATTTATCCAAATTATAAACTATGGTATCGTCAGAGCTCTCGAGAAGAAACAGTATGAAATTTGAACCTATAAAACCAGCCCCACCGGTGATAAGTATCTTTTTCATCTATCTGCCTTATACCCTCTATTTAAGAATCTCTCAGTTGCATCCTGCCATGAAGGAAGGAGATACCCAACGGTCTCTTTCAGTGGGAAGTTATCTAAAGCAGAAAACCCTGGTCTTTTGGCAGGAGAGGCAAACTCTTTACTCTTTGCAGGCTCGATTTCACCATCCCATTTTATTGTCTTCAGTATAAGCTCTGCCCATGTATATTTACTACAAAAGCCTGCATTCGTAATATGATAAAATCCATAGTTTCCTGTCTGGATAAGGTCTATTACAGCAGTTGCTAAATCATGAGTATATGATGGGCTTGATATCTGATCATCAACTATCCTGAGCTTTTTATTTTGAAATGCCCATTCAATCACTTTCTTTGGGAATGAAAACCTTCCTTCTCCAAAAACCCAGCTTGTCCTGATGAGAAAATACCTTTCAGAATGATTCTTGACTAATTCCTCTCCGAGTAGTTTACTTTCTCCATATCTGTTAATTGGATTGGGTTTATCTGCTATCGTGTAAGGCTGCCCCTTGAGGCCATCAAAAACATAATCTGTACTGAAATGTACGAGTATGGCATTATTCTCATTGCATGAGAGGGCTATGTTTTTTACCCCGATGCCATTAACAAGGAATGCAGTCTGCCAATCAGCTTCAACCTTATCCACATCATTGTAAGCAGCACAATTTATAACAATATCCGGCCTTACTTCAGAGACTGTTCTTGAGACCACTTTGAAATCTGTAATATCAAGTTCTTTCTCGTCGGGGGCAATAACAATGCAACCCTTTGCTTTGGATATTCTTATAATTTCTCTGGCAAGCTGGCCTTGAGCACCGGTAACAACTAGTTTCATTCATCCACCAGGAAGATGCAATTCGGGTCATCTTCATATCTTATTTCATCAACCGGTTCCTTTCTGGCCCATCCTGCATAGAGTCTGTTTGGAAAATTAATGGCAGTACCATTCTTATCTCCAATATTCTTATATGCATGTACAACCTCCGGAGGAACAACCACACAAAGGGGAGTTTCCTCTCCAGCTAAGAGGACCATTTTATTCATATATGTTGGTGAATCCTCTCTGTTATCCCAAAGGACAATCTTAAACATGGATGAACCAATAAAGATAAAGTAATCCGTCTGTTCTTTATGCATATGGGGACCTCTGCTAATACCGGGCAGTGTCATTGATATGTAAGACATCACGGGAACCACATCTGCTTTTATTTCATCTTGTCTGAACAATTCAGTAAGCCATCCCCTCTTGTCAACAAACTTCTTTAAATCTTCCACAATCACACCATTTATATTTCCTTCTTTAAATGCCATCCTAAATCTCTAATGTTGAATAATCAGCGACTGATAGTCTATAAGCTCTATGGAGATTTTCATTCTTATGCACTTTGCAGTTTTTAC
>JBGQMP010000280.1:0-2594 GCA_041500685.1 Thermodesulfovibrionia bacterium
GGGGTCAAAATTATCTCCGGGTCCATAAACATTACAAGGACGAACTATAGAGAAATTATCCAGCCCATATTGAATCCTATAGGCTTGAATCTGCATCTCTGCCATACGTTTTGCCCATCCCGGAAACATATCCATAGGGGGACCATCAAAATTTCCTGTTTCCTTGAAGATCTCCGCGCTTGCATAGGCACCGATGGAACTTGTGTAAACAATCTTTTGGACTTTGTTTACTCTGCAGGCTTCAAGAGTATTTGTGTTCATCATTATTAAAGGGACAAAAAAACTGGCGGGCTTTGATTTGGTAACATCTATGGAACCCTTTATTCCTGCCATATGGAAAACAAAGTCAATATCCTGTGTGATCTTTTTGCATAGTTCGAAACTCATAAGATCGCCGTAGATATGCTCAGCCCTATCATCTACATTCAATCTATCAAGGGATACAACTTTTACTTGAGCCCCTGCATCACACAGAACCTTTACCACCTGCCGTCCTATAAGACCAGTCCCACCGGTAACTAAAACTTTCTTTCCTGAGAAAGTATTCAAAACTTCTTCTTTTATCATTTTTAAAAACTCTTGCCTTCTGCTCCATCTACAGGGATGCAGGCACCGTTAACCAAACTTGCTTTTTCAGAACAAAGAAAAACTACAACATTAGCTACTTCCTCAGGAGAGCCAAGACGTCCCAGAGGAAATTGGTTTTTAACCATCTTCTTAAATTTTTGCGGATTTTGCCTTTGTTCTTCCTCCCATCCGGTACCAGGTATCATAATTGCTCCCGGTGCTACACTATTAAAAGTAATACCGTCTCTATCTATAGCGGGATTCATTGCTAAGGTCTTCATTAGACTAATCTCGGCACTTTTCGCCATATTAAACCATGGTCGACCCCCACCCTCACGTCCGTATATTGATGCAATAGTCACAACGCGACCCCACTTTTGTTTCCGCATAAATGGAATTGCTCGCATGGTGAACCTTATAGCTGCTAAAGCGTTTTTGTTATAAACATCCAACCATACTTGTTCTGAGGTTTCTTCAATATTTTCACTTCCCCATCTGCCACCGCCACCAACATTGTTTATCAAGATATGAATTGTCCCCCATGAATTTATTATGGTCTTAATAACCTTGTCTATATCCTCAACAATCATTACATCTGCTGATACGCCGATGGCTTGCACCCCCCTGGTCTTTATTTCCTTCACTGTGTCTTCTACCCTCTCTTTGTTCCGGGCACAAATTGCAACATTACAGCTCTCTTTGGCAAGGGCCAAAGCGATACTAAGACCTATACCATGACTACCGCCTGTCACCAATGCATATTTACCTGTTAATCCAAAATCCATCTTATATTCTAGGATTCCTGCTCATTGTTTTACCTTATAATACGCCAGACAATGCAATTATACCCTTCAAGAAAAAGACTTCCGAAGAATAGCCTTTTCACCTTCAATATTTCCACCTTCCTGTTCTCTTCAAGGCTCTTCAGATATGGGAGGAAGTTTCTTGTATATCCCCTCTTGCCTTGAAATTTAATTGCGAGATAATCAACCAGATTATTTTCATCATATAATTCGATAGCTGGCTCCACATGCACACATAAAGAAATGGGCTGTTCCATCAGATATTTAACGAATGCCTGGAATTTGCTTGCAAGTTGTTCAACAGCTCCAATTGTCAGTATGGCAGAGCCTTTCTCCAAAGTAAATGATGGGTCTGGAGAGATCATATCGAATAAAAAACCTCTCAGGTTGTACTTGTAATGGTCAGCTATTTTGTTTACTAGATCTACCGATGAAGGAACAAAATCCAAACCAAATAAATTTTTATCAGGATTTAACTGAGCAAGAGCCACAAGATTAAATCCAGTGCCGCAGCCAAATTCGTAGATGTGACTGACAGAGGTAAAAAAGGTCTTGAACAGCCACTGCCTGAACACTACAAAATAATTAAGTTCGAAAGCGGGGGTAGAAGGTTGAATGTACTGCCGATTAAAACGCAACGGCTGTCCATAACGTATGAATCTGGGAATAAGCTTGTTCAAATCACAATTACTGCTAATAAATTCATCGCGATTCTCCTCCCACCCCTTATTCCAGACCTCTTTCCTTTCCGGCGCTCCAATAACCTGCTGGTCACTGTCTATCCTTTTTAGAATGTTCAGTATCAGCATGTCACGTTCAATACCCTCTATAACTGAAAAAGTGAAATCGTACTTATTGATGATATCAGAACATTTTTCATAGACATCATCAGGGGTAGTGCCGAATGACTGGGCAAAATCTTCCAATGTTACTGCAGATATTTTCTTTTGCATAATCTATCAAAATCAAAAGGGCCCTTTGAATCTCTTTTCATGACTATAAAATTCTTCTCCTGACAGATCAGTAGGTTCCAAATCCAACATTCTTTCGATAGCTTTTATAATGTTAACTGCATTAGGATAAAACTCATTTTCTAAATGCCTTGCTGTAGGACATGGCGTAGGAGCAAAACCTATTCTATATACTGGGAATTTCAACTTTCCAAAGCATTTCTCTGAAACTCTAGCTGCTACTTCAGCGCTAAAGCCACAATGTAACCAGTCA
>JBGQMP010000281.1:0-2564 GCA_041500685.1 Thermodesulfovibrionia bacterium
CTCCCGGTGGCCGAGGACACGGCGAGCATCCTGTATGCTAAATGTCGAACGAATGCCTATTTTGGCAAGAAATTGTGCTTCCATTCTGCCTAAAGGGCTTCTTGTTATATTTTGTACGCCATTTGTCATTTCTACAGCCTACCTATGGCTTACATAATGTAACTTTTCATATAAAGGGTCAAGGGAATTACTTGCATGGAATAGCTGAGCTTATACTGCCGGGGGCAATTTTCGTAGGCTAACAGTCTGCTGTGGAAATACACAGGCATAAGCCGCCGCCCGTAATTGGATATTACAAAATTCTGCCAGGTTCTGTCTATATTCCCCTGAGTTTTTTCTGGATATGGGTAGGACAAACGGGTTTCAGGGTAAGCGACGGCCGACAGCTTATTTCTCTCATATTGCTTTTCGATGTCCAATATTATTTAATAATTGATATGTCAGAGCTGACCCCATTAATGAAACAATACTTCACTGTTAAAGAAAAATACAAAGACGCTATTGTCCTCTTCAGGCTCGGAGACTTTTATGAGATGTTTGGTGAGGATGCAGAAAAGGCTTCAAGGATTCTGCAGATAGCACTTACAACAAGGGAAAAATCAAAAGAAGAGCCTGTCCCGATGTGTGGTGTCCCTTATTTTGCTTCAGAGTCTTACATATCGAAGCTGATCAAGGCTGGATATAAGGTTGCTATATGCGAACAGATGGAGGACCCAAAAGAGGCAAAAGGCATTGTCCGCAGGGATGTTGTCAAGGTAATTACTCCCGGGACGCATTCACCAGACAATCCTAAGGAAAATGCCTATATCACAAGCATCTTCCCCTCCGCAAACAGACACGGCATAGCTGTGGCAGATATCTCAACAGGGGAGTTCATTCTTTATGAGACAGAAGAAAATATCGAAGATGAACTGTACAGGTTCGAACCACGAGAGGTCTTAGTCCCCCAGAGTCTCAAGGACAATATCCACTACAAAGAATCACTGAATTCCTTCTATACATCTTTTTATGAGGATTGGTATTTTGATTATTCTGAGGCATATAAGACTCTCCTGAGTCATTTAAAGGTATCGTCCCTTGATGGCTTTGGATGTGATGGTATGGTGACCGCAATATCTGCCGCAGGTGCTCTCGTCAGTTACCTTGAGGACACACAAAAAGAAGCATTCATCCTTAAAAAAATAAGTACCTTAAGACAGGATTCATACATGTTTCTTGATGCAGCAACTCAGCGAAATCTCGAACTTACGCATAATCTCAGGGATGGCTCTCGCGAAGGCACACTCTTATGGATTCTCGATGAAACACTGACGCCAATGGGAGGGAGGTTTTTAAGGAATTCTCTCTTGAAACCACTGATTGACATACAGGAAATAAAAAGGAGGCAGGCTGCGATCGAATATCTTATAGAGGACTACGAACTACTCGAAGAACTCAGGACATCTTTGAGGAAGATACAGGACCTCGAGAGGCTCTCCTCAAAGGTGACCTCAAGAAGTGCAAATGCAAGGGACCTTATTGGGATTAAAAATTCCATAACACACCTGCCAAAAGTCAAAAAATCTCTCTACACGTCTAAAAACCAATACCTCAGATCAATCTCAGAAGATATTTCAGAATTCTCAGACCTCAGAACATTAATAGACAAAAGTATTCTTGATAATCCCCCGATAAGCCTGAGAGAAGGAGGAATTATCAAGGATGGATACAGCACTGATGTAGACGAACTCAGAAGAATATCCACGAAAGGCAAGGACTTTCTTTCAGAGCTGGAGTTGAAAGAGAGAAACAGGACAGGCATTTCATCCCTGCGAGTTGCCTATAACCGTGTCTTCGGCTACTATATCGAGGTTACAAAAGCGAATCTCCACATGGTTCCTGAGGATTATATACGAAAGCAGACTCTGGTAGGCGGAGAGAGGTTTATAACTCCAGAACTCAAGGAGTATGAGAGTAAAATCCTCGGAGCAGAAGAGAAGCTCAAAAATCTCGAATATCACCTCTTTCAGGAAATACTCGATGAAGTCCAAAAAGAATCTACCCCTTTGTCGAAAGCTGCCCATGCTATAGCACACGGTGATTTCCTTTCATCTCTTGCTGTTGTAGCTAAACGATATAACTATGTAAAGCCTTCGGTCGATGATTCAGGCGTTATAGAGATAACAGATGCGAGACACCCAGTCCTAGAAAGAATACCATCGGATGAAAAGTTCATACCGAACAGTACTTATATCGATGCAGAAGACAACCGCCTACTCATCATCACAGGGCCGAATATGGCAGGGAAATCCACCTACATGAGACAGGTTGCCCTCATTGTCCTTATTGCACAGACCGGGAGTTTCGTTCCTTCGTTTGATGCGAGGATCGGTATTGCAGATAGGATATTCACAAGGATCGGCGCATCAGATTTCCTTACAAAGGGTCAGAGCACCTTCATGGTAGAGATGATAGAGGTGGCAAACATAACGCACAATGCAACGAACAAAAGCCTCATAATCCTCGATGAAGTGGGAAGGGGTACAAGCACCTTTGACGGTATAAGCATTGCCTGGGCTGTTGCA
>JBGQMP010000282.1:0-2560 GCA_041500685.1 Thermodesulfovibrionia bacterium
GACCACTCCATAATAATCGCACCAGAAGTCATTCCAGCACCAAAAGAAACCATAAGCACTTTGTCGCCATTTCTTAGCTTTCCTTCTCTATAAATCTTGTCAAGCGCAACAGGGATAGAAGCAGCAGAGGAATTGCCAAACTTATCAATAGTAACAACGACTTTTTCCATAGGTATACCCAGTTCTTGAGCTCCAGACTGAATGATTCTAAGGTTTGCCTGGTGAGGTATGAACCAATCAACACTCTCAAGGGGGATATTTGCTTTGTCAAGAACTTTCTTTGAAATACGCGAGATTTCACGGACAGAAAATCTGAATACTGCCTGACCATCCATTTTAGTGAAGTAACTTCGTTCTCTTAGTACTTCTTTGCTAAAAGGTTTCCTCGAGCCACCAGCAGGTAAAGTGAGGTACTGCGCAAGAGAGCCATCAGCATACAGTTCAAATGAAATGAAACCACCATGTTCGACAGTGCTTAGTACAGTAGCGCCTGCTCCGTCACCAAACAAAACATAAGTCCCTCTATCTGTACTATCCATCATCCTTGTGATAACTTCCGCTCCTACGACAAGAACATTCGTGTACATGCCTGATTGAATGAATTGAGCTCCAGCAGTAGCTGCATATACCCAGCCTGGACAACCTGCTTGAAGGTCAAAAGCAGCCGCATTTTTTGCTCCTATTTTCTCTTGCAATAGGCAAGCTGTAGCGGGATAAAGCATGTCAGGAGAGTTTGTTCCAACAATTATCAAATCAACATCACTTGGAGACAAATTTGCATCTTCTAGCGCCCTTTCAGCAGCAATTTTTGCGAGGTCACTCGTTGCTTGGTCTTTTCCCGCAAAACGCCTTTCGATAATTCCTGACCTGCTCCTTATCCATCCATCAGTCGTGTCGAGAAGTTTCTCAAGATCAGCATTGGTAACAACCTTCTCAGGAACATAACTACCCAACCCAACGATTCCTACCATCAACAAACTCCTACATTAAAGACTTCCATTATCAACAAAAACCGCAGCAATAACACCATGTGCTACGAGAGAATCACCAGAATAAATCTTGCACTCACTTCTTGCAACGCTATGCCTAAAAGAAATAAGCCTTGATTTTACAATGAGAGTCTGTCCAGGAACCACCTTCTTAAAAAACCTGAACTTGTCCACTCCGGCAAAAAAGCCGAATAAGCTTCTATACTTTGGAACAGTAAGTATCATGAATGCAGATACCTGCCCAGCAAGCTCCACCATAATAACACCAGGAAGAATTGGCATCTGTGGAAAATGTCCCCTGAAAAAATCCTCGTTTCCAGTAAAAGTCTTCTTGCCTGTCACGCTTTCTCCGGGCACAACGTCAGTTATCTCATCGACAAAGAGGAATGGCTCTCTCTGAGGGAGTATTCTTTCTATATCCCCCTTGGACAACTTAAGTTCATTCCTATTCATCTTCAAGCAAAACCTCCTGCTCAATTTCATTCTTGTTCTCTTTATCAGCCACTTCCCTGAGATTCCACAGGGCGTCTAATTGCAAAGAAATATCATAAAATATCAAGAAGATTTATAGAATTCACATACGATACATCTTCATATTCTTTTTGCAAAGTTTCGATAAGTGCCTTCACGGAAATTATCTTCTTTACACGATACGCATTTGCACCAGCAAAAACAAAACCATTCTCAAGATATCCTTTCTTGGCGTTAGTTAATGCAAGTGCAATACAATAAGGAGAATTAGCATAGTCACATGGTTTTAAACATTTCCAGGGACAATTGATTGGCCTTCTAATTCCTTGGTTTACGTCATCTAAGAATCTATTCCTGATCGCTCGTCCTGGCATTCCAACAGGACTATCTATTATGATAATATCTTCTTTCTTGCTTCTTACGTAAGCCTCCTTAAATTCCATTGAAGCATCGCACTCGTAGGTTCCTACAAACCTTGTTGCCATCTGAACTCCACTTGCTCCTAACTGAAGAAACCTGTAAATGTCGGCCCCAGTAAATATACCACCTGCAGCAATTACGGGAATGCTTTCCCCATAACGTTGCTCGTAAGTTTTCATTACCGAAATAACATCGGGAATTATCCTTTCTAAGGCATAATCAGGGTCATCAATTCCCTCCTTCTTGAATCCAAGGTGCCCACCAGCCATCGGGCCTTCAACAACTACTGCATCTGGTACTAGACCATACTGCTTCGCCCAATATCTAAAGATAAGCTCCGCAGCTCTTCCTGAGGAAACGATAGGAACAAATTTCGTACTATTCTTTCCAATCTTATCCTGCAAGATCTTTTCTGGCATCTTAAGGGGAAGCCCTGCGCCTGAAATAATGAGATCAGCACCCTCCTCGACCGAAATGCTTACGTGATCATCATAATCTGAAAGGGCTACCATTATGTTTATCCCGATGATGCCTTTCGTCTCTTTGGCTTTTCTTATTTCTTTTCTAAGAGCTCTTGCGTTTGCCTCTCTGAAATTCTTGGCAAAGTCCGGCTCTAACATACCAATTCCTGCAGAAGAAATAACTCCAATAGCTCCTTCCTTTGCAACTGCTGACGCTAA
>JBGQMP010000283.1:0-2557 GCA_041500685.1 Thermodesulfovibrionia bacterium
CCATCAAGGTCGGCTCCTGCAGGTATCTTTTCCCCTGCTCCGTTACCAGTCTATAGATATCCTCGCGGTCCGTCGCAATGGCTCCCCCGGAAAGGGTAGCGAAGTTTTTGCCTCGGTTGAAGCTTGTAAAACTTACATCACCATAAGAACCGGCCGTTCTCCCGCCTAACGCTGAACCCTGCGCTGAGGCAAAGTCTTCGATGAGGAAGACATCCTTATAAAGCCGTTTCCCCTGTGGGGAGGATCCAACCCACTGAGGAATTCCAAACATGTGCACGATGGTGATTGCCAACGTGTCATCGCTCAGCACAGAAGGCAAGGCTTTAAGGTCCATGTTGAAGCTCTTGAGATCAATATCGCAGAGCCGCGGGATAAGCCTAGCCTTTTTGATGGGGAGCATAAGGGATGGGGCGGTATAGGCGGGGAGTATAACCTCTCTTTTCCCTGAAAGCCTTTGTAATGCCCTCAGGATGAGAAAATAGGCTGTTGTGCCTGAATTCGTCAACAGGCAATGTTTCCTCTGAGTTTGGTTCGCTATAGTCCTCTCAAACCCTTCCACTGCCCCTTTTGCGAGAAGCCCATTCAGTATATCCTTGAATCCAACAGGGGTCCCAATAGAAGGGATCGTCATATCTGTTTGCCCTGTGTCCCCTTGTTTATCTCCACGAGATAGACAGGGGGATTAATCTTCCACCATGATGGAATCGGATGATAGACTACGTCTTTCTGCATACCCAATGAGCGTAACACACCTTTTATCTCACTTCTGGTAAATGCACGGAGGGGTAGTTTAATATCAGGGTCATGGAGCCGAACTGTCCTGTATAAGGTAAAAATCCAGGGATTCAAGATATTTCTATAATCAAAGATAATCTTCCCTTGATCCTTGCAGATCCTCAAGGCATCCTTCAGAACAGAAGCGACAACCCTCCTATCGGGGATATTCATGAAAAGGTTTAGCAATGTCACCTCATCGAAGATATCATCCCCGAAGGGGAGCTGTCTGCCGTCACCAACGATAAAAAGGCTCCTGTTTTTGACAGAATATCGCTCTGCAGCCTGTTCTAACTTCTCTCTATCAGTGTCTATACAATAAATCCACTTCGACGCCGTTGATTCAATGGTCTTTAGCAGAAGCCCCTCACCGGCGCCTATGTCGAGCTGCCGTCCATAGTTCCTCATAAGAGATACTGCCTTTTGTCTAATCCTATGCGACAGAAAGCCACCCGAAGGTTCTTGAATTTCATCCCCTCTCTCGATTATGCTCCGTAAGTAGTTTGCAATTTTACCTATTTGCTTCATTGATTTTTCTTTCCAATAGCGTTGCGGCAACTGCTGCTACCTCCTGCACCGTTATCGTCTTCCAGCATTCCATCGTAGCACATGACTCCTTCAGACATGGGGCACAGGATACGGGATGGTATATTACGAGGCTCTCATTCCTGCCTTTAATGGTAAAAAAGGCAGGGGCGCTTGGTCCCGCAAGGATCACGACCGAGGCACCCACTGCACGGGCAATGTGGGCAGGACCACTATCATTGGTAATTACCAGGCAGGCCTTCTCCATGACAGCAGGAAGAATTTCCAACGGGGTCTTGCCGGAAAGTATAAAGACTTGTTCACCACATTTCTCTTTTATAAAATGGGCCAACTCCCGTTCACCCTGTGTCCCGATTATCCCAAATTCGACATTCGAAAACAACTCTTTCAACCTCTGCACCAAATCGGCATACCGATCAATAAGCCATCTTTTTGAGGACCAGTCAGAACCTGGGTTGATTAAAACGAAAGGACCTTTCGGGGAATTCCTCTCTTTGGATAAGAGCTCCTTTGCCCTCTTTCTGTTCACCTTTGTGATATGAAACTCCAACCTCTCGTCGAATTCCGCATCTGCTATGGCCTTGAGGATCTTGCCATACATCAGGACTTCATTCTCCGTTTGGATTTTTTGTTCCGGCACCTTGATATGATAAAAAAATCCTCTTCCTTCAGTGTCTCTCCCCACCCACTGCTTTGCATTGATCAACAGGAATAAAAGATACATCTTGATAGCTGAAAAATAGGATGTCTCAGGCATCAAATTGATTGCCATATCAAATCTTTTCTTTCTCAATCGTAGACCTGTCGTGAGGAGACCACGAAAGGTTATGGGAGATAAGAAAAGCTTTCCAATATACGGCTGCTCCTTTAAAATCATCCCCGTCCTCTCAGCACACAAAACCGATACCTCGGAAGAAGCAAAGGCCTCTTTGAGCCCTCTCAGAAAAGGGATGGAGAGCACCAAGTCGCCGACACCTCCAAAATCAACAACGATGATTTTTTTTGGTTTTTTCATGCAACCCTAAAACCCCAGTGTTTTTCTTTTCTATTGACCGCCCTTTTATTTTTCGTTTCTGCCTGATGTACACGATCTGCGCTCTCACTGCCTTAAATACCTCATCCGTGGTTATCGATTCCATGCACTCATGGTATTTACAAATCGCCCTGTTGCATGGGCTACAGGGAAGTTCCTTCTTTATAACCACATCGTGCTTCCCAAAGGGGAGCCACAAAGGGG
>JBGQMP010000284.1:0-2549 GCA_041500685.1 Thermodesulfovibrionia bacterium
AGCGGATGACTAGCCTTCAAGAGGAAAAGGCTTGCGTACAGGCGGCAAAGAACCAAGACGACCTAATGGCTTGTAGGACGAAACATAAGGCCGAGATGAAAGAGTACCGTGATGATATGAGAAAAGGTCCCGGTGGTCTGGGTGGCCAGGTCCCTCCTCAGGGCAAGTAGTTCATCTGCTGATATAGTTTCCCAGAATGGCGGGATGGCCAAAAAGCTATCCCGCTTTTTATTTTGACCCGCAAATACAATTACACAGGAAATGTTTGGACTTCAATTGAAAGTCGCAACCGATTAAGAATATCTGCCCCGTGGAGTAGATGAAGAAGTTAACAGGTAGGAGCATTGTAGGGTAGATGACTTTCTTTTTAGAAATGAATTCTTTACCTAAATTCAACCTCAATCTTTATATCTTCCTCATATTCTTGAAGGCATTGATCAATCCATTTGTAGAGGAATCATGTGAATCAACGGGGTTATCATCTTTCAATTCTGGCTGGATTTTCTGAGCCAGCTGCTTCCCAAGCTCAACACCCCACTGGTCAAAGCTGAAGATATTCCAGATAACTCCCTGGACAAAGATTTTGTGCTCGTACATTGCAATGAGGCTTCCCAAAACCCTTGGTGTTAGTTTCTGAAAGAGAATTGAATTTGTGGGTCTGTTACCCTCACATACTCGATAGGGGTATAACTTTCGAATTTCATCTTTCGTCTTGCCCTGTTTTTGCAATTCTTCGATAACTTCTTTTTTTGTTTTTCCGTGAAGGAGGGCTTCTGTTTGTGCGAAAAAGTTTGACAATAGGATGCTGTGGTGTTCACCAATCGGATTGTGACTGATTGCAGGCGCTAAAAAATCTGCTGGAATAAGTTTCGTTCCCTGATAAATGAGTTGATAAAAGGCATGCTGGCCATTCGTTCCCGGTTCGCCCCATATAACAGGACCTGTCTGATACGTTACCTTCTTACCGCTTCGATCTACTGACTTTCCATTACTTTCCATGTTCCCCTGCTGGAAGTATGCAGGGAATCGATGCATAGATTGGTCGTAAGGGAGGATGACTTCAGTCTGGGTATCAAAGAAATTGACATACCAGATACCAATGAATGCGAGGATCACCGGGATATTTTCTTGAAAAGGGGTATATCTGAAATGGCGGTCCATCTCGAAAGCGCCCTGCAGTAATTCAGCAAAGTTTTCATAACCGATGTAACATGCAATCGGTAATCCGATTGCTGACCAGAGAGAATAACGGCCGCCGACCCAGTCCCAGAAGATGAACATGTTGTCTTTATCAATCCCGAAGGCTTCTACCTTTTCGGTATTTGTCGAAATTGCCACAAAATGCCTTGCAATATGCTTCGAGTCTTCTGCATGATTTAAGAACCATTGCCTTGCTGAAAATGCATTGGTCATCGTTTCTTGCGTAGTAAAGGTTTTTGAGGCAATCATAAACAGAGTCGTTTCCGGGTGCAGTTTCTTTAAAGTCTCAGTAATATGCGTTCCATCTATGTTTGACACAAAATGAACAGATAAACCTTCTTTGGCATAGGGTCGCAAACATTCTGTTACCATAACGGGACCCAGATCTGATCCTCCAATGCCAATATTTATGATGTCCGAAATCTTCTTGCCGGTGTATCCTTTCCACTCGCCTGAGATCACTTTCTTTGAAAAGCCTTTCATCTTTTGCAAGACCGTATTTACTTCTGGCATCACGTCTTTTCCATCTACATAAATAGGTGTGTTTTCCAGATTTCTCAGAGCTACATGTAAGACAGCCCTTTTTTCTGTCTTATTGATCTTATCTCCGGTAAACAATTTCTCAATGGCATCTCGCAAAGCAGCTTCCTCTGCCAATTTGAGCAGGAGCGTTATGGTTGCCTCGGTAATTCTGTTCTTGGAATAATCCACGAGGATGTTATTAAACCGAATCGAAAATTTTTGGAATCGTGCTGGATCCTCAGCAAAAAGGTTTTGCATGTGAATATCTTTTATCTTTCTATAGTGATTTTTGAGATTCCGCCAGCTTGCTGTTTTAGTGGGATTCATTCTTTTCAGCATAAAAAGAACCTCCTTATAATCTTCTTCACAGTGAGTACATTTTACACCATTTGTTTATTTGTTTTACCTGAACCCCTCCTTAACCTCCCCTTGCTAAGGGGAGGTTAAGGAGGGGTCAAGAAAAAGATTTGCAGAACTTATATTATATATAGCGAAAATGTGTCTATATTGTTTCGGATATCAATAAAGGCTTGATTCTGGAGGGATTATGGATTGGATGACAAATTCACACGTATGGATTAGTTTGATAACCCTTACAGTCCTCGAAATTATCCTCGGTATCGATAATATCGTAGTGATATCGATTCTTACGAATAAATTACCGTATCAGCAGCAAGCAAAGGCCCGGTCTATCGGTATAAGCCTGGCACTAATAACCAGGATATTACTTCTTTTAAGTATTGTCTGGTTAGCCAGTTTGACAATCCCACTTTTTTCTCTCTTCGGTGTTACTTTTTCCGTCCGTGACCTCATTTTGTTGAGCGGCG
>JBGQMP010000285.1:0-2540 GCA_041500685.1 Thermodesulfovibrionia bacterium
AATCGATAAGCTCTCTCCGCTGATGCAGAGAAGGATTATGGCCATTTCTGAAACGAAAATATCAACGAAGGCAGGTGATTTTCTTCCTTATCCACTTTTTTTGGGGGGGAAAGAGATCGGTCGTCTTGAAGTGAGGTTTCTGATTCCTGAAAAAGAGTTTATTTTTATAGAGAAGTCAAACAAGTTCCTGTTCATCTCCCTTATTGCAGTAGGGGGATCAGCTATTCTTTTGAGTATCTTTTTTTCAAGAAAATTAACAAATCCTATAAAGAAACTTGACTCTGCTGCAAAGGCTATCAGTGAAGGGGATCTTAAAAACAGGGTTGAAATCTTTGGTAAGGATGAAATAAGTAGATTGTCTGAGACATTCAATAAGATGGTTCAACACCTGGAGAAGCAGGACTCACTGAGAAAAAAACTCATTTCAGATGTTGCCCACGAACTCAGGACACCGTTAAGTGCTGTCAGAGGAGAGGTTGAAGGAATGATAGATGGATTAATCCCGACGGACAAAGAACATCTCCATTCTTTATATGAAGAGATAAACAGGCTGAAAAATATCCTCGAGGGCATTGAAGAGCTGTCGCAGGCTGAAGCCAGTGCAATCTGGCTCAGAAAACAAGTCATTAAGCTCAGGCTATTTTTAAACAACATTATAGAAAGATTAAACAAACTCTTTTTAGATAAAGGCATTGCCTTTGAGATCCAGTGTGATGAAGAACTTTCCGTGAATGCTGATCCTGACAGGTTAAGCCAGATTATTGTTAATCTTATGAGCAATACCATAAAAGCCACAGACAGGGGCGGTAGTATATGGATAAAAGCCGGGAAAAAGAATTCAGAGGTGTTTATAGAAGTTGGTGATACAGGACATGGTATAAAACCAGAAGGCCTTTCTTTTGTTTTTGAGAGGTTTTACAAAGTCTCAGAAGGAGGTCTTGGTCTTGGACTTGCTATTGCCAAGGATCTCGCAGAGGCTCATGGAGGAAGGATTGAAGCTAAGAGTATATATGGAAAAGGGTCGTCTTTTACTGTTTTTATACCCCTTTGATAAATATTACACCCTGCGGTCTCTGCCGCAGGGTTCTTCACATATTCACAATTTTTCACAATTTCTTCGATAAACCTTCACATTCCTTTGATATGCTTTAGGCATGAATCAAAGGAAAGGAGGTGAAGGTCAATGAGAGGAAGGACTATAATAGTTTTTGTAGTAGTATTAGGGCTGATTATTACGAGCGCTGTGTATGCCTTTTGTTATCGGGGTACAAACGGAATGAACACCTGGCAGGCAACGGATATAGAAAAGATAAAGCAATTTCAGAAGGATACGCTGAGTTTGAGAGATGAGCTTATTACAAAAAGACTTGAGTTGAGGAATGAGTGTGGGAAACAAGTACCTGATACTGATCGCATTACCACCCTCAGGCAGGAAATCCGAGGCCTCCGGGTCAGAATTCAAGAGGTGGCGGATAAGTCTGAAGTCCCTCTCCGGTGCATGAAGTGGCGTAATAGGGCAGAAAGATGTATGGGTGGCCCTATGGCACAGAATAGGTGCAATGCGGACTGTTATAGGTAAGAATAATTTTCAGGGAGCTCTGTGCTCCCTGAAAACAGAAAATAATTTGGAACGATGAAAAAGATACTGCTGATAATCTTTCTGACAATCACTTTCTTATTACCTGAGTACCATGCTCTGGCACAGCATGGATGGAAAGGTAACAATGGATGGAAGGGTGGCCAATATCCTTATGGAGACTATTATCCTGGCCCTCGGGAGGGACGGTATGGTGCAAGAAAAGCGGTCAGGACAGAGGGAGAAGCCAGGCAAATACTCAGGAAGTATTTTTCGCCACGGAAAGCAACGATAGGTGAGATTAAAGAGAGGGATTGGTTCTTTGAGGCAGAAATAAAAGACAGAAACAACAGACTTGTGGATAAAGTGATTATTGATAAAAGAACGGGAAGGATAAGATCAATATATTAGATTTAAAAAAGGAGTAAACCATGGAAAAAATAATTCCACTGATGTTTTTATTGGCAGCATTTTTTTTGATACCGTCATATGCTCAACCCTCAACCCGTGGGGCAGTGCATATGAGTCTTATCGAAGGCGATGTCCGGATATTTACAGAAGATACTTCAGAATGGGTCGCGGCTGCCATCAATATGCCCCTGAAAGAGGGCGATAGGATTTGGGTTCCAGGAGAAGGAAGAGCTGGGCTTCAGTTAAACGATGGCTCATCTCTTCGACTGAGTGAAGACTCCTCTCTCGAGATACTAAGAACGGAGGGACGTTCTTCCCAGTTTTACCTTAACACCGGGCGTGCCTACGTGAATTTCATGGGATCAAAGGGAAGCTTCCTTCAATTGGATACACCTGTTTCTTCGATTCGTGCCTATGAGAGGGGAATATTCAGGGTCGATGTCCCTGATGACAAATACACAGATATATCCGTAGATAGTGGCCTGGTATACGCTGAGAATAAAAGAGGAAGTACGAAAGTTAGGGAAGGCAACACCTTGTCTATTGGAGAAGA